>JBDTVF010000019.1:0-24634 GCA_040007325.1 Ginsengibacter sp.
CTTCTATTTCTTTACCTGTAACGTCTTTATGGTGAAGTATTCTAAACTCACTATGGCCGCCTTCTTTACCGAGAGCATATTCCCCTGAACGTTCTTTATCGAAATGAGCGCCCCAGCTAATAATTTCTTTGATTCTTTCAACACCTTCTCTAACTACAATCTCAACTATTTTAGGATCACACAATCCATCGCCGGCTATCAGAGTATCCTCAATATGTTTTTCAAAACTGTCATTATCAAAATCTGTAACACCGGCTACGCCTCCCTGTGCATACTTGGTGTTGGTTTCATCACTTACCGTCTTGGTAAGAACCGTTATAATTTTATCGGGGCAATCCTGTGCCACCTTTAATGCATAAGTAAGGCCCGCAATACCACTGCCTATTACCAGAAAATCTGTTTCCATACCGCAAATTTAAGTGATCGTCAAAGTTGAAATTCAGTAATAATAATAAACCCCCAATTTAAATATCAGGAGGTTCAAAACATATAAGAAAAACATTCTGCCCGTCAGATATCCACCCACGCATCACTTTCTTTCAACAAGTTCACAAGTTCCTCCACCGCAATGTCACTCGCTACGTTTCGCTTAACGACCTCTTTACCCCTGTACAATGTTATCTTACCAGGTCCACTGCCTACATAACCAAAATCAGCATCGGCCATTTCTCCCGGACCATTAACAATACAACCCATGATTGCGATTTTTACACCTTTCAAATGATTAGTAACTGCTCTGATCTTTGCTGTAGTTTCCTGGAGATCAAATAATGTTCTCCCGCAACTCGGGCAGCTTATATATTCCGTTTTGGAAATTCTTGTACGGGCAGCCTGGAGAATTCCGAAAGCAATATTGTTTAATAATTTAACCTGAGGTACTATCTCTTTATTTCCATAGAAATAACCAAGACATATACCATCACCAAATCCGTCAATAAGCAAAGCTCCTGCCTCCACCGCATAATGAATAAGGCTTTCATCAAGTGTTGCATGGTTGCTATCGCATATAATAATTACCGGGTTAGTTATCTCATTATTTATTAATTCAATAAACATAGCTCGCATACTCTGCATGCTATTATCATTAACAGAGCTAAGACATATTACTACAGTCTTATCTTCCTTTAATTTTCTAAAGATTGTCGCAGTATCATCGTCTTGCCCGTTATTACTGTAGCAATCGATCATCACAAAATTCATGAGAGAAGACTTAGAACTTTTATCATCCAAATATTCCTTTACATCAAAGAGTGGAAAATATTTTTCTTTGTCATTTGCAGTTATCCAGCTTTTATGAGGTAGCAATACTTTCAAGGTGCCAGGCAAATCGAACGAAAGCACGTCATTGCAGAAGATATAGTCTGCGGCCGCATCTCCAATAAACCATTTATCAGTAGCAGCATTATACTTATATCCGATATCGTCAAGATGCGCGGGTTCTATTACTTTTATCTTACTTAAATCAGCGATCACTGCTGGTACTTGCCTGCCACCGATATTGCTTATTTCAAACGACTCTCTTCTCTTATATTCGAATGGAGAGTAGGGTAATTTCTTAACTTCAGGTATATGCCCACCTGTGGACTTTGTTTCACGTGTAGTATAGCGTTTTACTAAATCTTTACAAACAGGAATTTCAAACTCGGGATCTTCAGTTAATGAAACCCTGATAGTATCTCCAATGCCATCTTCCAGCAAGGTGCCAATTCCAATTGCAGATTTTATGCGGCCGTCTTCACCATCGCCGGCTTCGGTTACGCCTAAGTGTAAAGGATAACACTCGCCAAACTCAGTTGACATGTGATTGATCAGTAAACGGTAAGCCTGCACCATTACCTGTGGATTACTGCTTTTCATACTCAACAAGATATTGTGATAGCTTTCATTGCGTGCTATACGCAAAAATTCCATGGCGCTTTCGACCATTCCGATAGCAGTATCTCCATAACGGCTCATAATCCTGTCACTTAAAGAACCATGATTCGTACCTATGCGCATGGCTGTACCATACTCTTTGCAAATTTTTACCAATGGTGTGAAGCGCGCTGTTATCCTTTCAATCTCCTCGAGGTAGTCAGCATTAGAATATTCAATCAATTCGAATTTTTTCTTATCTACATAATTACCGGGATTTACCCTAACCTTCTCTACAATTCGTGCTGCTATTTCTGCAGCATTCGGAGTAAAGTGAATATCGGCAACTAGCGGAGTCGTGTAGCCTCTTTTTCGCAATTCATTCTTTATATTCAATAAATTTTCGGCTTCATTTTTCGATGGTGCTGTAATGCGTATTAATTCTGCGCCGGCTTCTATGCAGCGTATGCTTTGCTCCACAGTTGCCGTCGTATCCATTGTGTCAGTAGTTGTCATTGTCTGGATTCGAATGGGATTGAAATTTCCCAGGAACAGGTCTCCGATCTTTACCTCAAGTGTGGGCAATCTTTTATAGCTGGTTAAGGATTCAGCATACAATTCCATTCCTAAAAATTTTAATAGCAAAAATACGATTAAAGAGAAGCACTTATTTTGATGGCAGTTTTGGTGGGCTGTAATTTGATGTTGTAAAAAATCTCACCAGTCTTTATCCTGTGTGTTAAGGCCCTCGCCTTTCACTTTATGTAATTTATCCTGCAAAACTTTTTCTTTTTCCAGAAGTGACTTAAGTTTTTCCTCAGCATCCTGTTTGGAAATTTTTGAAGGTTGTGGTTTAGGCTCATTATCCTTTTGATCCTGTTTCTTTTGATCCTGATTCTGCTTATTATCCTGTTTTTTTTTCTGATCCTTATTTTCTTTATTATCCTTTTTATTCTCGTCCTGTTTCTTCTGCTCCTTCAATGCACGTTCAAGATTTTGGCGGGCATCCTCATCATTAGGATTTAAGATCAATGCATTTTTGTAAGCGAGAATACACTCAGGCAGTTTATTAGCTTTCTGATAAGCAACGCCCTTGTTATAAAATGCCTTTTGCTTTATAGCATTATCTTTTGTATTGCTAATGGTATTATCAAAAGAAGATACTGCTTCATCAGTTTTTTCTTTCCTGTAATAAACGTTACCAATGTTATAGTTCGCGGCCGGATTTTTTTCATCTATTTTTTGTGCTTCTCCATAGTACACTTCAGCTTTGTCGAAATCATTTTTTTTGTAAGCATCATTGCCTTTTGCGATCTCCCCGTTTACATCCTGGGCAAACGAACAATTACATAAAAGGAACAATGATAACGCAGTTGCTGTAACTTTTTTTGACATCTTCTTTTTCTCTGAAATAAAAAATTCTATAATTAAAAACAACAAGGCCGCAGCAAGGAAATACTGAAAGAACTGTTTGTATGAATCAAACGATTTATCGGTAATAATTGTTTCTCCTATCGCGGATAATTTGTGTTTGATATTTGCTGTCACTTCATCCGTTGAGGTATAATGTTGGTAAATTCCATTCCCTTTAGCAGCGATGTTACTTAATTCCTTTTCATTCAACTTTGAGATTACCACATTACCTTGTTCATCTCTTTTATAACTATTAGTTTCAGGGTCAGAAATAGGAGCGCCCTGCGCAGATCCAAGCCCTATAGTATTTATGATAATTCCATCTCCTGATAGTTGCTTCACCACTTTCAATGCATCCTTATCATGATCTTCTCCATCGCTCAAAAGAATGATGGCTTTATATGTTTTGTCTTTGGGATTAAATGCTGCACCACTCATACGAAGTGCCTGGCTTATAACGGTACCCTGTGCAGGAATATCATCCGGAGATGCGGAAGCGAGGTACATCCTTGCTGCCGCATGATCGATTGTCATCGGCATCTGGAGATAAGCACGACCGGCAAAAACAACAAGACCAATCCTGTCATCAGGAGAATTGTTGATAATACTAGTGATCACCTGCTTTGCCCTCTCCAGCCTGTTTGGCTTTAAATCCTGCGCCAGCATACTTTTACTTACATCAAGCGCAAACATCAGGTCAATTCCTTTCCTGTTTACTTTTTGTGTACCATCAGGGATTACTAAACCGGCTAAGGCAACTACGCAAAATGCAAAAGCAGTTACAAATAATATGAACTTGAGACTAAATTTTTTTGAAGAATAGTCAGCTGTCAGCTGCTGCACGAGTACAGGATCGCCCATTTTTCGGGATGCCTTCTTTTTCCATCTTGATAATGCAAAATAGAGCAGGATAATTAATGGTACAGCTGCAAGGGCAATCAGGTACTCTATGTATTGGAAATGAAGCATGGATCTTCGCTAAATTATCAACGATTAACTATTGGGAAACGTTAAATATTGCGATTGATTAAGTAAAAATAATGCCAGTATGTTTTTAATCATTCTTTCAAGCTGGCCGAAATAATTATTTTTCCCCCTTAAAGAATCCGAGCTTTTTTAAAATCCCTTTAGTGATGTTCATTCTTGTCTTTGCCATATCTGTATCCTTATCTGGAGATTTGGCAAGTGTAACGAAGAAATATACATGACGGTTCTCTTCTATCCAGCCTACTACCCATCCAATCTCATTGTTTTTTTCGTCGAGACCCAGGCCGGTTTTGTAACTGAGTTTATAAAGCGTATTGTCTTCCTGCAACATGACATCCCTTACTATTTGTTGTGCTCTTTTGCTAAAAGGCAACTTATCAAAATATAATCTCTTTACTAACCCCAACTGCTCATCTGGTGAAATCTTCAAAGCGTTGTCAAGCCAGAAAGAATCGATTGGTCCACTGATGTTCTTATTACCATACTGTAGCGTATCAATCCATTGTTGCAAAGTGTCTCTTCCTATTCTACGGGCAACCTCCTGGTAGTAAGGCACCGCTGAAAATTTAAAAGCCTGTGCCATTGTAAGATCCTGGTTCCAGTTCTTATTCCCTCTTTTTACTCCATCCCATTTTATCACCATTCTCTCGTCAGTGATTACTCCTGTTTCAAGGCCAATTAAGGAGTTAGCAATTTTAAAGGTAGAAGCTGGTAAGACTCTTTGCGTGTCTAATTGCATATTATAAACCGTGACGCTACCATTTGAATTATCTAACATTGCAAAGCATCCGTCGACATGGTCAGCGTCAAAATACTTTTTAAGGTCGTTATCAATTTTGGCCTTGTTCACCGAGCAAGACACGAGGACTATAACGCAGTACATAAAGACAGGAAGAATTTTTCTCATAAAGAATGTGAATATGAATACAACTATTGTGATTTTCGATGCTCAGCCGTTGCGCATAATGCATCATAGAATTCAGGCCCATACTTTCGTACAAGAGCATCTTTTAAAAATATATGAACAGGAACTTTAAGTTTTTTCCCCAAAGTACAAGCGGCCTGGCAAAGATCTTCGCGTGGTTCATAATTTACAAGATCAGCTTTGCCTGATTTACTTTCTTTTATTTTAATGGGAAAAAGATGACAACTGATAGGCTTTCGCCATGAAATTCTTCCATCATTAAATGCCTGCTCGATACCGCATTTCACAATACCTCTTTCGTCTTTTATTCCATAAGTACACATACCGGAATTCATCGTTGGTGTCACCCATCCAAATTCTTCATCGTAGGTGTATAATCCATCGTTCCTGAGCTGCTTTTTTGATTCATCCGAAAGATATGGCAGCACTTGCAGGTATGCATTTTTTAATTCCTGCAATTCTTCATCTTCAAGAGGCGCACCCGCATCTCCATCCACACAACAGCCTCCTTTACACTTGACGAGGTCGCAAACAAATTGCTCTTCAATCACCTCATCACTGATTAATATATCGTCTATGATAATCATTTTACAAAGATAGGAGAGGTTAACGGTTTAGCTTATTTAATGAATAAAAGAAGATCATTTCCATTGAAGCGTGTTAATGAGATGCTTCATATCTTCCTGCAAAAACGCATTAACGGGACGAAGTGAATCTTCATTTGGTGTTGCATCAAAATACAATGCACCCCGTAAAAAATTACGAGTGGTATCAGATAGAAAAAATTGCTTTGCTGTTGCCACACTGCCCCCCAGGCGAAAGAAAATTCCGGAAATATTGTTGGGCGTTTTCATCATGCTATCTTCTATCGAATACGCTTTGATATCATTTTTATAGGTGAGATTATACGAGTCTGTTACCATATTCTCAAACGTATTTCGCCCTAAAGAATCTTTATAACCTGAAGGCGTTTTTATTTTGTAGACAGACGTACCTCCTATCAATTTATAGCTAATGAATATTTTACCATTGAATAATGGAAAATCAATATTGATCCAGTAAGGGTTCTTGGTGGCACTATCGAAGTAGGACGAATCTCTCACGACTCTTGCATAAACCGGGTATTCGAACGAGTAAGGGAAACCAGGCTCGTCAAACTTTACATATTGATGTTTTGGAAAATCAATCTTAAAATATGCTTTTTGCTTGGAGGAATAGTTGGAATTGCAACTGAATGTAATCACCAGGACAAAAAATGCAATAAGACCGGCGGAAAAAATTTTGTTCACATCAAACGGTTTGTTCTTCTTCATCGGATTTCAAGATAACCTTCACTTTTTCTATCCGGTTTTTATTTATCTCCAACGGAACAAATGTATAACTACCGGAAACAATATTTGAATTTACCTGGGGAAACTCGCCGGCGATTTCTAAAATAAGACCTCCCAGGGAATCGCTATCACCGCGAACCTTATCAAACGTATCTACTGGCAATTTTAGCGATTTACATACATCGTTGATCATTGTTTTTCCTTCAAAAATATAGTTGAAGTCATCAAGCTTTTTGTTAGCACTTTGTTCGTCATCAAATTCGTCCTGTATATCACCGATGATCTCTTCCATTACATCTTCGAGCGTTACGATGCCGGATGTACCTCCAAATTCATCTACCACTACGGCCAGGTGTATACGCTTATCTCTGAAGTCTTGCAAAATATCTTCAATTAATTTTTGCTCATGCACATAAAATACAGGACGCAAAAGAGCGTGCCAGTCGTAATTCTGCTCACCAAGATATGGCAGAAGATCTTTTGTATGCAAGATTCCCGCAATTTCATCAAGGTTGTTTTTGTAAACTGGAAAACGGGAATAATGCATTTCCTCTACCTTCCTTTTTACATCTTCTATGCTCGTACTATATTCAATGCCGCTAACGTCAAGACGCGTACGCATGGTTTGTTTTACAGTAGTGTTGCCAAATTTCCTGATTCCCTTTAATATCTGTTTTTCTTCCACCGTTGCCTCGTTATCCGGCAAAAGATCAATTGCGTAATCTAACTGCGTTCCATCCATCCTGGAAGAAGGTGAACTAAATCGTTTCTCGATTTTGTCGCCAAGACCTACCAGTCTTACACTCACCCGGAAAAATAAACTGTTGAAAACTTCAATCAACAATGAAGCTGTTGATGCAAACCATATTTTATGATGAGTTGCCCAAACTTTTGGTAATACTTCGCCAAACAGTACAAGAAAAAATGTTACTACTAAAACTTTTATAAGAAATTGAAAGATGCCTTGCAATCCGAGTGTAGTAACCCAGGTATCCATTAGTGCATTGGAAATAAGAACAATACCGATGTTCACAAAACTATTTGCAATAAGCATTGATGCCAGAAGCGTCTTAGGCGCCTCAAGCAGATTAACAATCCTCCTGAAGGACGGCTGCTGCCGCGTTTTCAGCAGGTTTATGTCTTTGAGCGTAAGAGAAAAGAAAGCGATTTCAGACCCTGATACAAGGAATGATACGAAGAACAGTATAATTACAGTAAACAAAAGTATGGTGGTAGCAGCGGGTGAGATGGCCAGGAAAAGGACTATATGCTGGCTTAATAAATGTACCGAATGATAATCCAAAACAAAATTTTTACGTTAAGTATTAGCAAGATGCAAAAGAACTTGCAACCGGCCCGTTGATGTTTTAAAAGGGTAATTTGTCAGAGTTTTCATCTAAGGGCTGTATCTCACTGCCAGGCACACTTTCATTTGATGTATCATTTCCGGGGGTATTAATGTCTGAGCGTTTATCGAGCATGATAAGATTATCCGCAATAATTTCTGTGGCCACTTTTTTATTATGATCCCTGTCTTCCCAATATCTTGTTTTCAAGCGTCCTTCAATGTAGACTAAGCTACTCTTGTGTAAATATTTTTGAGACAACTCTGCAAGTCCTCTCCATAAAACTACATTATGCCATTCAGTTTGCGATATTAATTTACCCAGTTTGTCTTTATAGGTTTCAGTAGTTGCCAGTGGAAATTTAGCTACCGGAATGTTCCCTTCAAGATATTGGATTTCGGGCTCTTTGCCGAGATTACCAATGAGGACTACTTTATTTACACCTCTCATAATCGTTTTTTCTTAGATTAACCAATGACTAAAAATCAAATTTAAAGATACATTTTAATCCCGCAAATATGAGTTGATAAATTTTGGAAACGGCAACAGATCAAGTTGTTCCCGCGACACGAGATGATATCCGGAATTTTTTTGGAGCGCTTTTGAAAGGCGAATATGAACGAAACTTCCATGGATGGTTTGATGGGTTAACTTCTGCAGATATTGTTTGGAAATTTGTGCTATTTCCAATTTATTAGTTCCAAATAATTCATCGAATTGTTTTGACCGCACAAATTCCTTTTCGTTCGATGCCAAATGGTTTTCAAAAAGTATAAACTCGTAAAGTCCCCGCCATATATCACTATTCTCCCTCCTCCTTACGTAGAAGGATTTATTATATTCTGCAATTACATAAGTTAAGAAGCGATTTCTTCTTTTAATAGCTTTTTGCTTAACCGGGAGGGTGTTTATCTTTTTTGATTTAAATGCGAGACACTTATTATACAGCGGACAAGTGTCGCAAAGTGGCAGCGCAGGCTTGCATACAGTGGCCCCGAAATCCATTATTGCCTGGTTGTAGGTACCGGGATTTGTTTTATCAAGAAGTTCATTAGCCAGGTTGGCATAAGATTTTTTTCCATCAGTAGTATCAATAGGTATTTCAATTCCAAAAAATCTTGACAGCACCCTGAAAACATTTCCATCAATTACTGCATATGGCAGGTTGTAGGCAAACGAGGCTATAGCTGACGCGGTATAGGTACCTACGCCCTTTAAGGAAAGAATGGAGGCATAGGTTTTAGGAAAATCACCGCCAAGTTGCGATGAAATAAATTTTGCTGATGCAATGAGATTTCTGCACCTGGAATAATATCCGAGTCCCTCCCAATGCTTAAAGACTTTTTGTTCGTCAGCCTTTGCTAATGTAATTACATCAGGAAAGGATTTGATAAACCTATGATAGTAGCCTAATCCTTGTTCCACACGAGTTTGCTGCAGGATAATTTCACTTATCCATATTTTGTAAGGATCTTTTTCTCCTTTCCAAGGCATTTGTCTTTTATTTTCCTTACTATTCCAGGAAAGTAGGATTTGAGTAAATAATTTTTTATTTTTCATTTAAAACAGCCAATATTGACTTTATAGAAGGAGAAAAATGCAAAGATGAAAATGTAAATTATTCATAATGAATATAAAGTAAAGATTTATTAGATTTGTATAGCCTGGTTGAACATCTTTTTCATTTGGATTCTATTTATCATTCCATTTCTAAAAACATTAAAATGAGAAAAGCAGATTTAATTAACCAGATCTCAGAAAAGACGGGCATCCCCAAAGTTGATGTATTAGTGACGCTTGAAACGTTGTTTAAGGAAGTGAAAGAGTCACTTGGCAAAGGTGAAAATATTTACATAAGAGGCTTTGGCAGCTTTATCACAAAAAAACGAGCTGCGAAAATAGGCCGAAACATCAAGAAAAACATTGCAGTTGAAATTCCTGAGCATCATATTCCTGCTTTCAAACCTGCTAAAGAGTTTGTACAAGACATTAAGAGCCGCAATATGGTGCCTAAGCCTGAATAGTCTTACCTTCGCGTTTCGGGAATAAACCCCCCCGCAGATACATTGATCAAAAGAATTCTATTAGCTTCCAGCGGGCTTGTATTATTGTTTACCCTCTTAATATTTGGCAGAACTGTAAATACAAAAACTAATGCGCCGGAATCGGCCGAAACAAAACCTACATTCAATGTGCTTGAGCTAATCGCTAAAGAACGGCAAAAGCTTACTCCGTCCCAAATAATTACCGTATCAAATCTTGAAAACAATATCACCCGTGGTGATCTGAAAAAACAGGAGTCGAATCAATATAATGCACTTGCAGATTTTTGGAAAGATTCGGGCAGGATCTTCGTGCCGTATGCCTATTATTTAAGCGAAGCTGCCAAATTGGATAATTCGGAAAAAAACCTCACCTTTGCTGCCCGGTTAATTTTAGAGAACATGCGGAGAGAGGAAAATCCACAGTTGAAAGCGTGGGAAGCAGAGACTGCAGCGTCACTTTTTCAGAAAGCTATAGCCCTCGATCCTGATAATGATGATTTGAAAGTTGGACTGGGAAGTTGTTATGTATATGGACAAGGAATGGCTGGCGACCCGCAGCAGACCATGAAAGGCATACAGCAGTTGCTTGAAGTAGTAAGAAAAGATTCCAACAACATGCAGGCGCAAATGGTATTGGGAATTGGTGCAGTGATTTCGGGTCAAAATGCAAAGGCGATCGACAGGTTGAATAAAGTAGTAAAATTTGACCCCAATAATCTTGAAGCTGTATCGTGGCTCGGTGATGCATATGCAGCGGAAGGTGAAAAAGGGAATGCGATAAAATGGTACGAGCATAGTAAGCACCTGGTGAACAACGCGGAATTTAGCAAGGAAGTAGATGAAAGAATAAAGTCACTGCAGAATAGTCAATAAAATAAACTGGAACTATTGCAACATTAATGAATTGAAATATTAATCTCGATTCATTTTTTATTATAAATTATTTAAAATACTTAGTTATGCCTTGTGGTAAAAAGAGAAAGCGCCATAAAATCGCTACTCATAAGCGAAAGAAGCGTTTAAGAAAAAACCGACATAAAAAGAAGTAAATTTTTGCTTTTACTTAACTGTGCCGTAATACCTCCCGATAGCCTGTCGGGAATATTTTTAATTCCTTCCGTGTAATTTGTAATTAAGAAATTAATTAAAAGATTTTGAGTTGAATAAGGAACTTATTATAAACGCTGCCCCACAGGCAGTGGAGATTGCCTTACTTGAGGATAAAAAGCTCGTGGAACTGCATAATGAAAATGCAAACGCGAGCTTTGCAGTAGGAGATTTGTACCTCGGTAAAGTAAAGAAGCTCATTCCCGGGCTTAATGCGGCATTCGTAGACGTAGGGTTTGAGAAAGATGCATTTTTGCATTATACCGATCTCAGTCCATATGTACGCTCTATTCTTAAATTTACAAATATTGCCATCAACGATAAGTCCGAAAAGGGATTTGATTTTTCGACTTCGCCTATCGAGCCGGAAATTGTAAAGACGGGTAAGATAACAGAAGTACTTAGTGGCAAGCCAAATATTTTAGTTCAAATATTAAAAGAACCTATCGCAGCCAAAGGGCCACGACTTAGCTGCGAATTATCACTTCCCGGAAGGTTCGTGGTGTTAACTCCATTTAACGATATAATCGCGGTATCGCGGAAGATCCATTCTTCAGAGGAAAGAAGGCGATTACAAAAAATTATTGAAGCTATAAAGCCGAAGAATTTCGGAGTAATTGTTCGTACTGCTGCCGAAGGAAAGCATACGGCAGAGCTGCACGAAGATTTGTTATCTCTTATTAATACCTGGAGAAATATTCAGCGGAATTTACAAGGCGCGGTTGCACCATGTAAGATTATGAGCGAAGAAGGCAAAACAAACAGTATACTGCGCGATCTGCTGAACGAAGACTTTAACCGGATTGTCGTAAATGATAAAAACATTTTCAACGACACCAAGACCTATCTTCAAAGGATTGCTCCTGAAAAAACAGATATTCTTACATTTCATAGCAATGGCTCCCCGGTGTTCGAAAGTTATGGAATCACGAGGCAGGTAAAAGCTTCATTTGGCAAGACAGTAAACCTGCCGAGCGGAGCATATCTCATAATAGAGCATACCGAAGCACTTCATGTAATTGATGTAAACAGTGGTTACAAAAGTGTGGGAAATAACCAGGAACAAAATGCACTGGAAACGAATCTTGAGGCCGCGGTGGAGATAGCCCGTCAATTGCGACTTAGAGATATCGGTGGCATTATTGTCGTAGACTTTATAGATATGAAACTTCTTGAAAACAAGAAGCGCCTTGCAGAGCAAATGGATTACTATATGCGTCCTGACAGGGCAAAACACGCTGTGTTACCCATAAGCAAATTTGGCCTTATGCAAATTACGCGGCAGCGCATGAAGCCTGAAATGACCATCAATACCCTGGAAGTTTGTCCCAGTTGCGAAGGCACGGGAAAGATATCCTCAACACTCGTATTGGAAGACGAGATCGAAAAAAATCTGAGTTACCTTATTATGCAAAAGCATACAGGTCTTACAATTGAAGTTCACCCGATACTTTTTGCCTATCTAAAAAAAGGGTTTCCATCTATACGAATGAGCTGGAGCTGGAAATACAAACAAAAAATTAAAGTTAAGTCAAACAGCAACTACCACCTTACCGAGTTTCACTTCTACGATAGCAACGACGAAGAGATTAAGCTTTAAATCTTTCCCGTTGCTTTTTACCTAAATTCTTACCTACAGCGTTTTTGGGTTTACTTATGATCTGGATAATTCTCCGGAGATCTCTTCTCAGTAATTTATGGATGATGCAGCATCTTATCTTTAGTAAAAATTACGGTGATAGAAATATAAACTCATGGCCAACGATCGCAATACCGAAACTATTTCAGCAAAGGGAATATGGGAAGTACTGCAAAAATCAGGAGAAGGATTTGTTAGAAACAAGGTCACAAAACTGAGCGCCTCTTTAGCCTACTATACCATTTTTTCATTCGGCCCTATGCTCATAGTGATCATTTTTCTTTCCAATCTTATTTGGGAACAAAATGCTATAGAAGATAACATCGTTGCACAATTAAAAGATTTTATTGGCATAAGCGCTGCGTCGCAGGTGCAGGAGATCATTAAAATGCTTCAATAAAAAGTAATGGCCCGGTTACTGCCGTTGTTGGTTTCATAACACTTATAATTGGAGCAACGACCGTATTCGCAGAGATACAAAGTTCTCTCAATTTTATTTGGAGCCTAAAGCTAAAAAACGTACTACATGGAGAAAGCTACTCTTGTCGAGGGTATTATCATTTTCAATGGTGATCGGCCTGGCATTTCTATTTTTGGTGTCATTGGTGATAAGCGCATTGTTGGATGGACTTACTGACAGAATTCAGCACATGTTTTCTGGTGCTGCTGTTCATTTGATTTATGTGGTCAACCTGTTACTGACGCTATTTGTAACAACTATTTTATTTGCCATTATTTATAAGGTAATGCCCGATGCACAAATAAAATGGAAAGATGTGACAGCAGGCGCCTTATTTACTGCATGCCTGTTTATGTTTGCCAAGTTTGGTATCTCTATCTATATTAGTAAAAGTAATATCGGAAGCAGTTATGGCGCCGCAGGTTCTCTTGTTGTTCTTTTGTTCTGGATCTATTTTTCTTCTGTGATATTTTATTTTGGCGCAGAATTCACTAAGGCATATTCTTTAAAATATGGCGGCGAAATTTTTCCTAACAAATACACAGTTACAATACAAACCATAGAAGTGGAAAGCAACAAGAAAACTGTGCAGGAAAATGAACGTGACGCTGAGAGAACAAAAGAGCAAACACAGCAACAAAAAGACACCGAAGTTTAAATTAACTCCTATACATTGCTGAAGCTAAACGTTAAGCAATTTCTTTTTGTAAGCTTTTCCAATGCTCCACATAATTAATGGTGTTAATGGTGGAATATAAATTGCCAGCCTGGGATTGAAGAATGATACAACTATTATAATAGCGAATATTATGGGTATGGCAATCGCCCTTAGAGTGTAATATTGCGCCAAAACCGGAGCGAGATTATCTGAAAGATTATTTTTAGGATTGCTCACATACTTCCACAATGCAAAACTAAAAATGCCTATATAACAAAAATTAAAAGAGTAAAGCATTATAGGAGTTTTCAGAAACGCAAAAGTGTATTCGCTATAGAATGCTGTGGTAAAAGGTAGAAACACAATACCCAGCAGAAAAAACAAGTTCAACCAAAGCAATCGTTGTGTGTAAGCAATCACAAATCCAAAAAGCCGGTGATGAATTGTCCAATAAAGACCGATGAGGAAAAAGCTAAGTAAAAAACCAATAATCTTAGGTGTCATGGCCAGCAGAGAGTTGATCACCTTTAATTCAGTAACCTCCTCGCCTAACTCAGGAATTTTTAATTCAATTACAAGAAGTGTTATGGCAATAGCAAAAACGGCATCGCTGAAGAGAATTAATCTCTCCAATTGAAATTCTTTTTTATGCGGGCTAAATACGGGCAGCTTCATAAAAATTGATTTAGCTTTTAAAAATCATCTCTTAGTATTTTCTCAATTTGTTCAGGATAATATTTATGTTCCAGTGTATGAATTTTTTCAGCGAGTGACCCGGGTGTATCATCAAAAGCCACTACGCATGTAGCATGGAAAATTATATTACCATGGTCGTATTGTTCATCAACATAATGAATTGTAATACCACTTTTCTTCTCCTTTGCCCCAATTACTGCCTTATGAACAGCAGCACCATACATTCCTTTGCCGCCATATGCAGGTAGCAGGGCCGGATGTATATTGACAATCTTTCCAGGAAAGGTCTTTATTAATATTTCAGGCAATTTCCAAAGAAAGCCTGCTAATGCGATAAAGTCTATGTGACGATCTTTTAGCTCTCGAACATAACCTGTTCTATTAAACTCAGCTTTTTCTATCACAACGATTTCTATATTTTCTGCTGATGCAATTTGCAATACTCCCGCGCCTTTATCATTACAAACGATAAGCTCTACTTTTGCCAGTTTCGAGTCTTTGAAATGATCAATGATCCTTTTGGCATTTGAGCCTGCGCCAGATGCAAATATTGCGATCTTCTTCATAAATGAACTGATTAAGATATTTGTATTTGTTTTGGCGAAAATATGTAGAGGATGGTAAACCAGAATTATTTTATACTATAGAGCATCTATCTTCTTTAAAAAAGTGTTGGAGCAACATTCATTTCTTCGTCTTTTTACCGAAGGATCAATTGCAAAACATATAATATATATCGGGGTTGAAATAAAAAAAATCATTTAATGCTCATTAGAAAAATATGATGATCACGACGACGCAATAACTTTCAATTGAAACCTCTCAAATCCTTTGAAACCAATGTCTGGCGCGGTTAAAAAAAAATTAAAAATGTTAACAGTTTGTCAACATCCTGCCTTATTTTTGCGGCATTATAGTTATTTTCCATTATCACAAGACAGGAAATCGAGCATGAATCAACTCAGCAGGCTTTTCAAAAAAACTACTACTTTACTTTTTCTTCTCGCTTTAATTTCAGTTCCGGAATTTTTATTTGCAGCAGACGGTGAAGGTCTATTCAAAGCAAATTGTGCAAGTTGTCATAAGCCTGATGCCGCCTATGTAGGTCCGGCACTTAAAGGAGCAAGAGACAGGGAGCCATCAAAAGACTGGGTGTATAAGTGGGTTGCCAATACCACCACGATGGTGAATAATGACCCTTATGCTATGAAGCTAAAAGGTGAAGCAGGTGGAACGGTAATGACGGCATTCCCCGGATTAACTAATGAAGAAATTGATGCTATACTTGATTATGCTAACAAATACGAGCCACCGGCCGGCATCAAAGGTACTCCGGCACAGCCTGGCGAAAGCAACGGCAATAGTTCAATTTGGTATGGCTTACTTACACTCATACTCGCAGTTATAGGATTAACCCTTTTGCAGGTTAACAGTAACCTAAAAAAATTAACCGACGAGAAAGAGGGGTTAAAATCGCCACAGCCAGTTCCCTTTTATCGCAACAAGGCTTACCTGTTACTTGTAGTAATAGTATTATTCATGGTAGGTGGATACTTTCTCGTGGAAGGAGCTATGGGCCTCGGTCGCCAGCAAGGTTATCAACCGGTTCAACCTATCTATTACTCACATAAAGTTCATGCAGGTACTAACCAAATAAGTTGTCTTTATTGCCATAGCGGAGCACAGGACAGCAAGCATTCAAACATACCATCGGTTAATGTTTGTATGAACTGCCACATGTCCGTGAAAGACTACCAGGGCGATCCCTTATTCCGTGAAGATGGGACATCGGTAAATCCAAACGCAGAGATTCAAAAACTTTATAAATATGCCGGCTGGAATCCTGATACAAAAAAATACGATAAGCCAGGCACTCCAATAGAATGGGTAAGAATTCACAGCCTTCCCGACTTTGTTTACTTCAATCATTCGCAGCACGTGAAAGTAGGCCGTGTAGCCTGCCAGACCTGTCATGGCGAAATTCAAAAAATGGGCGAAGTAGCACAGTTTGCTGATCTAAGCATGGGCTGGTGCGTGAATTGCCATCGTACAAGCAATGTTCAATTTAACGATGATCAAGGCCATGGCAACAAGTTTTACAGCATTTACGAAAAATTCCATGAGGATATCAAGAATAAAAAATATGACAGTGTAACAGTTGAAAAAATTGGCGGCACTGAATGCCAGAAATGTCACTATTAAATTTATTCATGATAAACTCCGAAAAGCTGTTGCAAAATATTTTACGCAATTAGAGAATTTCAAAAAGATATAAATGAGCGAGAAAAAGTATTGGCAAAATTTTGAAGAATTAAATCAAAGTCAATCTGAACAACAGGCCTCAAAGAATGAATTCAAAGAAGAGTTGCCATTTGAAGAGCTTGCCGACGAAAATATATTTAATGCCAAAACTCCACGCCGGGATTTTTTAAAATATATGGGATTTAGCACAGCCGCGGCTGCGATTGCCGCAGGATGCGAAATGCCGGTGCGTAAAGCAATTCCTTTTCTGAACAAGCCGGATGATATGTTGCCCGGCGTTGCCAATTACTATGCTTCTACATATATAAATGATGGCGATGCTGTTCCCGTAGTGGTAAAACAAAGGGAAGGAAGGCCGATCAAAATAGAGGGCAATGATCTTTCCTCGCTTACTAACGGAGGTACTTCGGCTCAATGCCAGTCATCTGTTTTAGACCTTTATGATACAGCCCGCCTGCGTTATCCGCTGGCAAATGGGAAGGAAGCAACTTTTGAGGCGATTGATAAAATGGTAGCTGATGCTATTGTTGCTAACGCGGGCAAACCTGCTGTGTTACTTACATCTTCGATTACTTCTCCAACTACGCGGCAAATAATTGCAGAGTTTCTTGCAAAATATCCTGGCAGTCGCCACGTACAATATGATGCTGTTTCATACAGCGGACTTATCATGGCTAACCAGGCTTCTTATGGCAGAAAGGCAATACCCGCTTATCATTTTGAAAATGCTAAAGTAATTGTGAGCCTTGGTGCCGATTTCCTGGCAACATGGTTAAGCCCTGTGATTTTTGCCAATCAATACGCAGCTACACGTCGCATCAATGAAGAACATCCTGCCATGAGCAGGCATTTTCAGTTTGAAAGCCATTATAGCATCACGGGTGCAAATGCGGACGATCGTTATATGCACAAGCCTTCTGAAACCGGCGCAGTAGCACTCGCCTTACTTGGAGCACTTGGTGGTGGTACTTCTTCAAATATTTCTGGTAAGCTTGCAGAAGGAGTAAAAAAAGCAGCGGCAGAACTTGCTGCAAATAAAGACGCGGCACTTGTTGTAAGCGGAAGCAATGATCCAAACGTTCAAACAATTGTAAATGCTATTAATGAAGCAATAGGCGCTGTTGGTAAAACAATTAACTGGAGCACTCCGGTTAACTATCGCCAGGGTGTAGATGCAGATATGGTTGCACTTACTGATGATCTTAATTCAGGTAATGTAAGCGCTCTTTTTGTATATGGCGCAAATCCTGCATATAGCTTTTTCGCAGCTGATAAATTTGCAGCCGGTTTAAAAAAATGTCCGCTCACGGTTTCGTTTAGTGAAAAGATGGACGAAACAACT
The DNA here is from genome assembly GCA_040007325.1 of Ginsengibacter sp. Lineage (GTDB taxonomy): Bacteria > Bacteroidota > Bacteroidia > Chitinophagales > Chitinophagaceae > Ginsengibacter. The sequence continues at coordinate 18,066 of JBDTVF010000019.1, forward strand.
GAGTTATGTAAATATGTAATTCCTTCTCATCATTGGCTTGAATGCTGGGGCGATTCAGAACCTCAAACCGGTTATGTAAGTGTGATCCAACCGATCATTCATCCATTGTTCAAAACCCGTCAGTTTGAAGATTCGCTTTTAAAGCTCACTGGTAATGCGAGCGATTATTATTCTTATTTCAAGAACTATTGGATAGGTAAATTGGGCGGTCTGCCTAATTACGAAAGATTTTTGCAGGATGGTGTACTTGAAGTTGCGCCGGGTAAAACTCAAATAGGTGTATCAAATATAAATGACCTTACTTCTGCTACGGCTGCAATGTCGCAATCAATGTCGAAGCAGGCAGACACCATAACAAGAAAACCAATGATGGCTGTAGAAGTTTCTGATTCGACATCAGCAGCTTCGGGACCGGCTATCGCAATGGGTAAAGCAACTTTTGCAGGAAATATACAGGACGCAGCAGGTAAGGTAAGTGGTACTAAGGGAGGCGATATTGAAATGGTACTTTATCAAAAAGTTTCTCTGGGCACCGGAAGCAGGGCAAACAATGCATGGTTGCAGGAAGTGAGTGATCCAATTTCTAAAGCAACCTGGGACAACTATGCAATGATTTCCCCTGAGATGGGAAAATCTTTATTTGGGATAGACATTCTCAACAGACGTGATTCCGATAAATATGAAGTAAGCATTCACAAGCCTGTGATTAAAATAACTTCTAACGGCAAGACCATTAGCCTGCCTGTGCTTATCATTCCGGGAACACATCCGAATGTGATTGCAATGGCGGTTGGCTATGGACGGCAAAGTAATAATAAGGATAAAACCCCAGAATTTATCGGGCCGGCAGCTAACGGAGTTGGTATAAATGTATATCCTTTGGCTACTTACAATGGCACTTCTATTTCATACTCAGGAACAGTAACAATTGAAAAAACAGGCGACACTTTTCCCATTGCCCAAACGCAGGTGCATAACATAACAGAGGGCAGACCTATTGTAAGAGAAACCACACTTGCAGAATTTATTACTCACCCCGGCAAAATGAATGAAGAGGAGAGGGAAGAACTTGAAAAATATGGTGAAGATTTTAAAACTGAGGCCACGTTGTATCCCACTTATCCATTTCCGGGTATTAAGTGGGGAATGAGCATCGATCTTAATACTTGCATTGGCTGCTCTGCCTGCACCGTCGCTTGTGTTGCCGAGAACAATATTTCGACGGTCGGTAAACAGGAAGTGTCAAGGTATCATGATATGCAATGGCTTCGCATTGATCGCTATTTTACGGGCGATCCGCAAAACCCATCTGTAGTTTTTCAACCTATGCTGTGTCAGCATTGTGATAATGCACCTTGTGAAAACGTTTGCCCGGTATCTGCAACCAACCACAGCAGTGAAGGGTATAATCAAATGATCTATAACCGATGCATCGGTACAAAATATTGTGCAAATAATTGTCCGTATAAAGTGCGCCGCTTCAATTGGGCTGACTACAACGGGGCAGATAGTTTCCCGGATAATCAACGCGGCATTATTTCCGAGGCGACAACAGAACTCAATGAGGACCTGAGCAGGATGGTATTAAATCCTGACGTAACTGTACGCTCAAGAGGTGTAATGGAAAAATGTAGTTTCTGCGTACAGCGTTTGCAGGAAGGAAAACTTAACGCTAAGAAAGAAGATCGTCCCCTTAAAGATCAGGAAGTAAAAACGGCCTGTATGCAGGCATGCCCTACTCATGCCATTATGTTTGGAAATGTAAATGATAAAAATAGTAAAATCGCCCAGCTAAGGGCGCGTGAACAGAAGGAAAGAAAGTATTATGTACTTGAAGAGTTACATGTTCTTAGCAATGTGAATTACCTGGTTAAGGTTAGGAATACTGATCATCCTGTTGGTAATTTAACCCAGGAAGAAGAACATGGATAAAGAGTTTTTGAAGAAAATTGTTTTATAACTACTGATTTCATTTTTATAGCTAAAAGCTAAATAGAGTATGTCATTACTAAAATACGAATCACAGCTGCGGGAGCCTTTGATTGACGGCGATAAAGACTATCACCAGGTAACTGAAGACATCATTAGCCCTATAGAAGTAAAGCCGGGTATGCTTTGGTGGATTGGCTTTTCCATTGCTATTGGTCTTTTGTTGTTTGGGGTATATTCTGTTTACAGGGAAGTAACTTATGGCATTGGCCAATGGAACCTGAATCATACAATTGGCTGGGGATGGGATATCACCAACTTTGTGTGGTGGATCGGGATCGGGCACGCAGGTACGCTTATCTCTGCTATTCTTTTATTATTCAGGCAAGGCTGGAGAACAGGAGTAAACAGGGCCGCAGAAGCTATGACCATCTTTGCAGTTATTTGCGCAGGCATGTTTCCTATCTTTCACATGGGGCGCGTATGGGTCGGTTTCTACGTGATGCCTTATCCTAATTCACGTGGCCCTCTCTGGCCCAATTTTAACTCAGCTTTGCTGTGGGATGTATTTGCAGTATCAACTTATTTTACGGTTTCATTATTATTCTGGTACACTGGTTTATTACCGGACCTGGCAACAGTGCGTGACAGGGCAAAGACAAAGTTCAGAAAAATGTTTTACGGGCTTACCGCTTTTGGCTGGACGGGCAGCACCAAACACTGGCAACGTCACGAAAGCCTCTCCCTGGTTCTGGCGGGTTTGGCTACTCCACTGGTACTTTCAGTGCATACAATAGTATCTATGGATTTCGCCACATCGGTTGTTCCCGGCTGGCATACAACCATCTTTCCTCCTTATTTTGTGGCGGGGGCTATTTTTTCGGGATTTGCTATGGTGCAGTCTCTTTTGATAATAACCCGTAAAGTTTTACATCTTGAAGAGTATATTACCATCGGCCATATTGAAGCGATGAATAAGGTAATCGTACTTACCGGCTCCATTGTAGGTTGCGCTTATTTAACTGAATTATTTATTGCCTGGTATGGACAAAATCAATATGAGTGGTGGGCCTTTAGGCAAAACAGGGTAAATATTTTTAGCCCATATGGATGGGCGTATTATGGAATGATGTTTTGTAATGTGGCATCACCGCAGCTTTTTTGGTCGAGAAAATTAAGAAGGAACGTTATGTTTACTTTTTTTATGGCTGTACTCATAAATGTAGGAATGTGGTTTGAGCGTTTTGTAATTATCGTTACATCTCTTTACAGGGACTTTTTGCCATCATCCTGGAGTACTTACTATAGCCCGTCCATTTGGGAAGTAGGATTCTATCTCGGGACATTCGGCTTGTTCTTCACCTGTTATTTTTTATTCGCCAAATATTTCCCGGTTATTGCGTTGGCAGAAATTAAAGCCATATTAAAAACAAGCGGAGAAAATTATAAGCAAAAGATGACCCCGATAGAAAAGCTCGATTCAGAGAAATTTTATATAGAGGAAGTAGAGCATGCGCATTAGAAAATTATAAATGAATTTTAATAAAAGCCCTGCCAGCAGGGATTGGAGGTATTAAAATGAGAAAAAAATTTGTTGTAGGATGCTTTGACGACGAAAAGGTTTTATTTCCGGCTATAAAGAATACCAGAAGAGCCGGCTATAAAATTCATGACGTCTATACACCATTTCCGATACACGGACTTGACCATGCTATGGGTTTACGTGAAACAAGTTTGCATACTGCAGGTTTCATCTTTGGTATCACAGGTACCTCTATTGCCGTTGGCGGTATGGGATGGATCTTCACATCAGATTGGCCGCTAAATTTTGGCGGCAAGCCGCATTTCTCTCTGCCTGCATTTATCCCTATTACATTTGAGCTTACAGTGTTGATGTCGGCGGTGGGGATGGTCTGGACATTCTGCTGGCTTTGTAAATTGATGCCCGGGGTGAAAAAGCATCATTTTCATCTTAGATCCACTGACGATTTAATGGTGATGGTTATAGAATGTACCTCTAAAACAAATGAAGCTGAGGTACAAAGCTTTTTACAAAATAATGGCGCTATAGAAGTAAATGTACAAGACGCCGAAGACGGATGGTGGTTTGGACGTTACGATAAAGAACAAAAGTTATATCAAACCGAAGAGGTAGGATATTAAAAATATGGCTTGAAAATTTAGAATCGAATAATTTGACGGAGATCATTATAGCGATATGAAAAAAAATAAAATTCTTTTGGGCTTTGCAGTAGCAACAACATTGATTACGGTTATTGAAAGTTGCGACAGTAAACGTGAGCCTGGCAAAACTTATATGCCTGATATGGCCTATAGTCGTGCGTATGAGGCTTACGCTCCCAATAATTTAAAGGATGAAGGAATCAACTATGTTGCATATCCTGTAGAAGGTACAATAAGGAGAGGCGATCTTTTTCCTTATACTTTGCCTAATGATTCCAATGGTTACAGAATGAGTGCAGAGGTAAAAGATCCTTTGCCAGCGCTTGATACAATTCAAATGGCAGAGGCACAACGATTATTTAATATTAACTGTGCAATATGCCACGGACCCAATATTGATGCGCAGGGCCCATTGGCTACAGGAGGAAAAGTTCCTGCAGTGGCTAATCTTACCTTGCCGCAATATGTTGCCATGCCTGAAGGAACCATGTTTCATTCAGTTACTTATGGCAAAAATAATATGGGTAGCTATGCATCGCAGCTCACACGTCAGCAAAGGTGGATGGTAATACAGTATGTAAAATCCGTACAGCTTAAAGGAAATAGTGGCAGCTCAGATTCAACAAGCACGGCTGCGCCGGCGAAAATGGATTCTACGACAGCGAAAAAATAGAACTTTTAAATAAAAATCTTTTTTAATGAGCAATGAATATGTAGCACCGGCGGGATATAAGAAGTGGTCTGTCGGCCTTATGATCGTAGGCTTACTTACATTGATTGGTGGTGTCATTTTTTTAAACCCGGCAGCGGGTGCACATGGCGAAAATGTAAACAGTACAAGGTTTTGGGCTGTGCTTTTGCAGAACAGTCTTTTCTGGCTGTTACTTGTAAATACGGCTACATTTTTTATAAGCATTTGTACGTTGGCGATGGGTGGCTGGCAGGTTGCCTTTCGACGGGTTCCGGAAGCTATTTCAGCAGTGGTTCCTGTTATGGGATTGCTTGCTTTTATTGTAATGTTCAGTATTGTATTTGGCCACCGTAGTGATATTTATCCCTGGCTCGATAAAGAAATGGTTGCACATGATGAAGTGCTTAAAGGGAAGTCAGGATTTTTAAATCCTTTCGCTTTTGCACTTGCTTCCATTTTATGCATAGGGCTGTGGGCTTTTGTTGGGAAAAAATTAAGAGACCTTAGTTTGGAAAGTGATAAAATGGGGACAATGGACTATGAAACAGGTAGAATATGGATGAAAAAGAATCTTTTTTGGTCTGCCTTTTTTATCGTTTTGTTTGGCCTCACGGTAGGCTCGACTATTCCGTGGTTTTGGCTTATGAGCATTGATGCGCATTGGTTCAGTACGATGTACAGTTGGTATACATTTGCAAGCACTTTTGTTTCCGGCCTTGCGCTTATAACTCTTTTCGTTGTATATTTTAAGAACCAAGGCCAGCTTGAATTTGTAACAGATGAGCACCTCCAGGATCTTGGCAAGTTTATGTTCGCTTTTTCAATTTTCTGGGCTTACTTATGGTTTGACCAGTTTATGCTCATTTGGTATGGCAACATTCCGGAAGAAACTATCTATTTTAAAATAAGGTCACAGGGACCTTACCGGGGGTTATTTATTCTAAATCTTGTTTTAAACTTTGCATGTCCTATATTAATTTTTATGAAGAAGGCTACAAAAAGAAATTATACAATTGTAACCTTTATGTGTGTGCTCATAATTTTCGGGCACTGGATTGATTTTTACCAAATGGTAATGCCGGGAACTGTGAAACTTCATCCGCATTTAAGCTGGTATGAGTTTGGTATTCCATTAGGTTTCGTTGGAATTATTATGTGGGGAGTTGGAAGATTTGCTTCAAAAGCGCCGATGACGGCAATGAATCATCCGTTCCTGAAAGAAAGTATTATACACCATGTGTAATGCCCGGGAATGTTCGTTTTATATAGCAGATTTTTGGTTCCTAAACTATCGTTATAAAACCAGATCCGTGAGTAAAAGATTGACAGGATAAAAAATATTAAGCAATTCAAAAGTACCTTTGCATTCCTATTTGAGAGAATTGAAAGGAAAATTTAAGAAACATGAACGACTTTTTTTTGATAGCGATCATTGTGCTCATTTACCTGGTTATTTTTCAGATTTCAAAGGCTAGCGAGTACGTAAGTATTTTAAAAGGTGAGGAGAAAGCCAGGAGGCAAAACAACAAGATTAATGGGTTTTTAATGATTGGCTTTCTTATTCTCGGTCTTATCGGCGTGTGGTGGTGTAATAAGCTTTTTTATCCAAGAACATTATTTCCACAAGGGTCAGCATCAGAGGAGGGCAAAAGCATCGATACCATGCTGTTTATTACAATAGCAGTAACGGGTGTTGTATTCTTCATAACCCAAATATTATTATTCTGGTTTTCTTTTAGATACCAGGAAAGTGATAAACGTAAAG
>JBDTVF010000020.1:0-23980 GCA_040007325.1 Ginsengibacter sp.
CTTGGTGAATGGGTAAATAATAATGTAGAGCAGGCGATGCATTTACATAATCTTGTCATTAACAGCAGCGATTTTGATAGCGCCACTGAACCACGCATGTCTGCTATTTGCATAAGGTATAAAAATGAAAAACTAACCGGTGAGCAGGCAACTAAACTACACCGCGATGTTGCAGCGAGGATAGAGAAAGAAGGAAAATTTTGGTTCGCCACCACAGAGCTAAAAGGCAACACATGGTTTAGGATAAACCCGGTAAATATTTATACTACGATTGAAACTATGGATGCATTGTTTGAAATGCTGAAGGAGTATTGTGGGGATGAGGTGAAAGAAATGTTGAAGAATTAGTTTACGGTTACTCAGCAATTTTACAAAATGATTAATTTAGAATATGATTGCATTGACGCAACGCGATAATATAAAAAACGAAATAAGTTAATATTGAAATCGAATGAGTTACAAAATTGCAGGGTGCGTCTAATTTCGTAAATACAAACGTAAGCTGCAACCGTATGGCGATATCAAGATTTAGCAACGACATTACTATGATTGACCGGGAGACAATATTTCAGCTTGTGAATAAAAAAAATTGGCAAAAGCTGATTGACACATTTAAACTCAATGACAATTATACTTTCGTTTCTAATGACCCAGTTTTAAAACCTTTAATAGACCAGTATTTTATTGATGAATTGCTAAGCAAATCGTCAATGGACCAAGACCCGGCTTACAAATATTATTTACAAACCTTTTTCATTTTACATAATGGCGGAAAGTATTCGTTTAAATTAAGTGACAACAATTTTCAAAAGCTAATAGTCAAAATTGTCGAAGTTGAAACGGAATTAGCTCGAGCTTACGATTATGCACTTTATTTTCCTGAAATAGAAATTTGTAAGCTTACAATTGAAAAGTTTAAAGAACGAGAACCCAAATTTGTAAAACACTCTCAAGACACAGAGTTAATCGTCACAGAAAATAAAAACATTAGTGAAATTGACAGTTCTATCGGAATTTTTAAATCAATTCAAGAATATCATTTTTATAAAGCAATTCGTGACGTATTCCAAATGTTTCTTGTTTTCCCTAATGTAGCTTTAAGTGCGGTTATTGACTTTGACAAAATAAAAAATGAACTTACAAGCCAAGAAAAAACATATTTTTTTAAAGCATTGATAGACTGCGTAGTTATTGACACAGAAGACAATTACAAGCCTAAAAAATTTATTGAACTTGACAGTCCTTACCATGACACAGAAGTTCAAAAAGAAAAGGATGGAATGAAAGACAAAATAATGGCTGTTGCGGGACAGAAACTAATCAGGGTTCGACGAGTTACTTATAAAGAAGATGAAAAAGATTTTGTAAGACTTATCAGAGAAACTTTACGTTAGACAGAGAACGGCATGCAGCTTACATGGGGTTTGCTGCTATGCTGGCAGACGAATAAATTCTCATCTTTTTTTCGCTATCAGCAGCGGTTCGGTCAGACGTAATTCTATTGGGCTTTTGTGCTTATATTCATCATCAGTAATTTTATTTGGCTTCAGTTCCGGGCTGACAATTATAAATTCCAGCACAGCAGCAAGCCCTAACGTATGCCATTGGAGGTGGCCAAATAAATTTAAACTAACTCAAACCATTTTCGTAATAAATACATGGTGACAAAACTAATTGCGTCTCTTTACAAATATTTTTGTTTAAAAAAGTTGCCTTCCCCTTATTTCCGGACTATTATATTTTTCTCATTTCTTGTCATACTTTTCTATTTTGTTTTGTATGGAATTTTCCCAATACCTCATAATTTCAGCCCATTTGGGATGAACAAAATTCCAATATTAAATTATATTTCCGGCGGACTTTTCCTTGGAATAATATATTTGACTATTTCATTGGTGTTTAAGAAAAAAGATTTAGAGCAATACACATTTACAGAGACCGAACTAAAAAAGAGCGCACGTATTATCATTTTAATTTTTATTTTCCTTTTTTGTTTGATAATGACATTAGCTGTATTGCACGTTCGAGATAAACTTTATCCAAAAGACGTAACGGCATACAGTCGAGTAAGCAAGGGGATTTTCACCCCCTGTTCCTTACAGCACCGTACGTGAACCTCTCGATTCATACGGCTCTTCAAGATGCTTTTGGCAATCAGTAACTTTCGCTCGCCAGTTGTTTGGATAAACAGTTTAATCATCCCTTTGGGTTGTTTTGTGTTCAACAATATTTACATCTTGGGTACCCCTTAGATAATGCTCACTTTTTTGCCACAGCGGAATTTTCGGCTTATAAACTTTGAAGCAAAAATCATTTCCTCCGAAACCCAGATGAAAAGGGAACCGCAAATAAAAGTGTCAAGCATTTACCATAGCATTGCGATAGTCGCGTAGCAATAAAAATATTATTGAGAAACACAAGACATGCCTGCTTAAGTTTACTGATGTGATTTTTTCCATTTTTAGATATTAATAAAATAATACATAACCGTTTCCGATTCCCATGGAGGGAATTCTTTTACACACTATAGCAGCGATGCATAAACGATTCTATCAGCAGATGATGCCTTAACACGCCTATCAGCAAATTCAGCCTTCATTCAGCAATTCAGTTAGCGCCTTCAATGCTTATCTTCTACAAGATCGGCCACATAAACGGAATTCGGGCGAAGGAATACGATCAGGATATAATGCGGCGCAATAGTTGATAGCAATATTTACATTCAACACTTATAACCCTTGCATTGGTTTATTAAATGATCCCTTCATTGCAACAGCAAGAAATATAAATTCTTAAAATACTTCTGATCATATTTCATCATTAAAAACAATTTTCATGAATGATATTCTATCAAAATTAAATGCATATTACCACACCATGCTAAAGCTGCTACCAAGAGTAGGGCTCGCCATAGCCGTACTTATAATAGGAATTATTGTAGCAGGGTGGTTAACGTCATTCTTTCGGAAAAAAATTAATTTAAAAGCTGAAGACAAGCTGATGGTTGGCTTTCTTTCCAAGGCGATTAAAATTGTCTTAATAATTATCATTTTTCTGCTCGCTCTGAATATTGCAGGCCTTAGTGGCATTTCTGCAGCGCTACTGGCAACAGCGGGAGCATCCGCAGTGGTCATCGGCTTTGCTTTTAAAGATATAGCGCAGAATTTTTTAGCAGGAATTATCCTGGCCTTTAACCGTCCTTTTAATATCGGTGACACGGTGCAGGTTGAAGATGTATTTGGAACAGTGATAGCAATGGAATTCAGGTATACCAAGATCGACACCTTTGATGGAAGGAGCGTGTACATTCCCAACTCCGATGTGCTTACCAAGCCGGTATTCAATTATACAGAAGATGGATTTTTCAGAACGGATTATGTACTGGGCATCGCTTATGAGAACGATACTGACCTGGCCAAAAAGCTTATACAGGAATGCCTGGACACACATGAAGAACTGGTGCATGATGAAAAGCATATAAATTTTGTAGTGGAAGATGAAGTAGCGCCCAGCACTGTAAACCTTAAAATATATATTTGGATACCAACTGAAGATTTCAGGCGGAGAATGCTTGAAATACGCGGCAGGGTAATTACCAAAACCAAAACAGTTTTAGAAAGTAACGGCTTTAACCTCCCCGCAGATATAACGGAATTAAAATTTTACGATGCCTCAAGCCCGATCAGAATTCAAGATGGAGAAACAAGGCAGCAGAAAAAAGAGCAAGCCAATGCCTGATCGCAGTTATCAAAGCTGTATCTTATACTTTTTAAATTATTATGAAAAAAAGTAACAATTGATATGACTCTGAACAAGTGGTTTAGAATTTCGTATAATAAAATTACGGAAAGCATTGCGTTCTATCCTGCAGCTATTGCTGTAGGCTTTTTGCTGCTTTCCTGGGGCATGCTGGAGATTGATTTTTCCGGCTGGGGAAAACATTTGAAGTCTGGACTAAGCTGGCTAAGCCTTAAAGATGCGAGCACGGCGAGATCCATCATTTCCACAGTAGCAGGCGCCATTATCTCCCTTACTGTATTTAGTTTTTCAATGGTGATGATTGTGCTAAACCAGGCAGCATCACAGATGAGCAACCGTGTGCTGACTAGTATGATTGAGAATCGCTTTCAGCAGGTAATTCTCGGCTTTTACATAGGCACTATTGTTTACGCACTTTTTTTGCTAAGCACTATTCGCGATATTGACAGCGGTGTGTATATACCTGCTCTAAGTATTTACCTGCTCATTTTGTTAACCGTTATAGATATTTTTCTTTTCATTTATTTCCTGGATTATGTAACGCAGACCATAAAGTACGAAACCGTTATTAATCGTGTGCAAAAGCAAACTATGGCTACTATGAAGGAAAAGTTTGAAGATATGGATGAAGAGAATGGGCTATGGAATGATTTGCCATATGTAGAAATAGAAACAGTTGAATCAAATTATTTCCAGGGCTTCAACGAAAAGAAATTATTGAAAATAGCCAGTGAAAAAAATCTTTATGTCTGCTTCCTTTACAAGCAGGCAACTTACTTAATAAAAGGGGTTGCCTTTATAAAAATTTATGGCACTTCATTAATTGATGAAGAATGCAAAAACGATTTGTTGTCCGCAATCGATTTTTTTAAAGGCCAGCCTATAGACAGAAATGCGGATTACGGTTTTAACCAACTTGCAGAAGTTGCTATAAAAGCATTAAGCCCCGGTATCAATGACCCTGCTACAGCGGTAATAAGCCTTCATGCCTTAGCAGATTTATTTGCTTATAAGTTATACCACAATCTTCCTGCAGTCAGGCTCGACAAGGAAAAGGTTAAACGGATTTATATACCCACATCTTCATTTAATGATATGTTTGAAAAATGCTTCTACCCGATATGGAATTATGGAAGCAAAGATGAATACATTCAAAACGAATTTATTTCGATGCTAAAGCAATTAAGAACGGCAGATGATAAGAAGATGTATGCGGAGGTATTTGATAAATTAATTATAGAAGTTAATAAACAAAAAGAAACTGCAGTGGAGCGCAGTTAGGCTTAACTGTATTACTTACGTTTAAAAATTACTGATTAACTTATTACCGGACGAAACATCAAATACGAAAAACCTTTTGGTGATTTTCTACTTTCCATTCAGCTTGTTGGCAAGTTTAGTCAGCTAATTTAATTTTCAAAAAGTCTTAGAAATTATTATTGTCCCAGCGGAGTTTTAGGCTTATAAACTTTGAAGCGGAATTTATTTCATCCGAAACCCAGATGGATAGTAAACCGTAGGTGGAGGAAGTTTTATTTGTTGATCGCTGTAGTATAGGAATAAAAAAATCACAAAATTTTCAAAGAGTCTTGCGTACAATACACGGCACGGGAACCACGAAAGAGCTCGCAAAAAATAAAAGCAATAACTTGCACCCCACAAAAAATAGCCGGTGAATAAAGAAATCGAACAACAGCAAAAATTTGAAGAACAATTTGCCAAACTTGCAAACGATGCTTCTCAACGATTTAGAGATAAGTGGGATAAGCGAATAGACTTCATAAATCCAACACGAGATAAATGGATCCCTTCATTTAACCCCGGATCGCTGCAACTACTTTCCGCAGACCTGAGAACAAAATATGAATTGCTAAGAAAAAGGTATTTTGATAAGAGCTTATAACGCCAAGGTGTAGCCTGAGTTTAAAAGTGTATTACATTTTTACAACCAGGCTGCGCCCGCCATTGGTGGAGATTATGCCTTTTTTTGCATGAATGGAATGCAATGTCATAAATTTATGTGTAAGGCAAAACAATCACGCAAAGCTAATGGACGAGCACATTCATTTTATACGGTCAACAGTTAATATCAATAACAAGGATTTGGAATACGTTCTATCTCACTTTAAAGAAATGACCATTAAAAAAAACAGGTATGTTTTAAAAAAACACCAATTTTCAACAAACTACTATTTTATAAAATCCGGCGGTGTAAGAATTTGGTTTGAAAAAGACGCAAAACCAATAACTGCGTGGTTGATTTTTGAAAACAGTTTTTTTCAGAAAAAGGTATCTTCTTTACTGTCGATTCGAAAGTTATTTTTTATCAGGCTTTGAAAGGTTCTTAAATTATCCGAGTCCATTAGCATGGCTTCTGATTTTTCTTCGAATGCCGGCTCGAATCTAATCTTCAAAAAAATCTTTGACTTTGCTACAGGACTATCATTCAATGTTGCTTGGTTGCAGGATACGACGGGGAGTAGCACAAAAAAAATGAACCGGTAAATCAAGGACATAAGGTGGTGCTTTGTATGCAAAACTAAAAAATGGTCTTTTATTTCTTTTATCCTCCCGGTATCCCCATCGTTTTTTTCATCCCCACAAACATTGTTTTCCATACAAGATTAAAAAATGATTTGCGTACATCACGGTCGGAGTGCGGGTTCACTTCACGAAGATTACCGTTACGCGGGTTGTCGTTCTTTATAATAATATTAGCGAGTAAGCTTGTGATGCCTTTCTTTTTTACACCACTTTCTTTAGTAGAATCACGCTTAAGTACATCTACTTTAAGATCGGTATACTTCATCACCATTTTACCACCAGCGCCATAATTATCTCCTTTAAAATTAAAATTGATAGAAGTAATGTTGCCGGTGTTTATTCTCATAAGCGCCATGGGTATGGCAACTTCATTGAGCAAATGCGCATCGAAACCTGGCAGGTTACCGGTCGCTGTAAAGTTGCCGCTTGTATCTTTTAATGTAAAAATGAAACTGCCTTTAATCGGGATAGTACCAAGGGCTTTTGCTCCAAAAGAAATATTTAGTTTATCATTTTTTTGAATAGCATCATCTGCATTGGTGATATTGCTAATGTTCAAAGTAGCGCCGGTAAATGTGAGGGAGCCGGTACTGTCGCTCAAAGCTTCTCTCTCCCTGTATTCAATAAATGCATTCGATATAGTAGCTTTCTCAATGTTTACAGGTATATCGATCTTTCCTAAAAGTTGCGAAGGATACCGTCCAACTTTGCTTTTGTTTCGCAAAGGCTTCTGCAAATCGCGATAGATTTTTGCAGAAAGATTTTTTATTCTAAGTTGGGAGGCTAATATTTTTTTCTCAATCAAGTTTTTCATATCGATACCTTCCAGCGAAACCCCTTTCATGACCACATCATACCGGTCTCTCTGAAATTTTTCTCTATTGGCAAATGCTCTTTCACCATACAATGGCTTTACAATATACGATCCTATATCCAGTTGCTTTCTGAAAGAGTTGAGTACAACATTCCTGTAGATATAGTTATAATCGCCTTTTTTTGAAGACACGGTAATATTGCTGCAGTTTACTTCCACCTCTTTACTGTAATCAAGCGGATGCTTCTGCACCCGGTAAATTTCATCAGCCGTTACATTATTTATTTTTATCCCGATATTTCCCAATTTCAACCTGCTGCCGGGAAGGGTCTTGTAAGTCACATTGGGAAAACTGAGATGATTCATGTCTATACTGTACACATGCCTGAAACCTGTGGTATCAACCGGCTTTGGTTTTTTGGGAGGCCCGGATTTAATTTCTGAGAAGAGCGGGGCAAATAGATTGATGTGCTGGCAGGTGATCTTACCCACCACTATATTTTTATTCTTTACAAATTCATTAGCATCCAATCCTTCCAACCGAAGGTTTTGCGCATTTAGCAGCCTGCTACTGTCGGAAGTTTCATCTTCAAACCTGTTAAACTGTATACCCCCGAGCGAAAGCCAGTTTTGCTCTCCCTGGAAATTGATATTGCTCACCCGTAACTCCGGGCGGCTATGGTTATACGTTATGAATGATGATACCTGGAGATCAGCTTGTTTACAAAACAGCGTACGGCTTGTATCGCGATTGTGTGCACTGTCAATAAGCACGTCTCTCAATTGAATATTGCCGTCAACAAAATCAAATGCTTTTTCTTTAGACTGAAACGCGAGACCCTTTACCACCGCGTTATTGATAAATACATGGCCAGCTTTTATCAGGTTAAGATTGCCCAGTATTTCATCATACACAGTTTTCGCCTCTACATTTATATTCGTTTGCTTACGCAATGATTTTACAAAATATACCGTCACCTCAGGATCATTGATCACAACAGAATCTCCAATCATCTGCTGCCCCATTAAAGCCTTGTCTGTTTTTACTCCAGTGACATTTATTGATTTTATTTTTATATCAAGCAAAACAAAGGGCAGATCTTCAAATGCCATATTCTTCACCCTTACAGTATCCGGCTCCACATGTATATTTTCCAGGTAAGCGGTGCCAAGGATTTCATCGAAGTGAAGCGAATCATATTTTACCGTATAAAGGCTATCGGTTTTCTTTGCAATAGTATCGGCGATCGTTTCATTTACGATATGGTATTTATTTTTTTCCCAGATAAAAAACACAATGGCAAGAGCTATCAGCACACCCGCGCCTATCAAAATAAATTTTTTTGAAATTGATTTGAAAAGACTGGGAAGGTGCATATAGAAGTTTGGAAAATGAAAAGGCTGCAACAGGTAAACTCAAATATAAAGTTTTAGTTTTGACACTTATCGAATTATTATGAATATAGAATTTAATAGAAATGAAGACGCCATGAAACTGGCACTGAGCCATGTGGAAACGCTATTAAATAAAATTGAACTGGGTGGCGGAAAAAAAGCCATACAAAAGCAAAAGGAGCGAAACAAGTTAACAGCCCGTGAGAGGATTGAATACCTGCGTGACAATGACAAGCCATTTATAGAGATCGGGGCTTTTGCAGGCTATGGGATGTATGAAGAATACGGTGGTTGTCCTGCAGGCGGCACTGTTGCAGGAATTGGTTATGTAAGTGGTAAGCAGTGCGTGATTATTGCCAACGATCAAACCGTAAAGGCAGGTGCCTGGTTTCCAATCACCGGTAAAAAGAATCTGCGGATGCAGGAGATTGCTATGGAGAATAAGCTGCCGGTAATCTACCTCGTAGACAGTGCCGGAGTCTTTTTACCAATGCAGGATGAAATTTTTCCAGATAAAGAACACTTTGGCCGCATATTCAGAAACAATGCAAAGATGAGTGCTATGGGCATTACGCAGATCGCTGCAGTGATGGGGCCATGCGTAGCAGGTGGCGCTTACCTCCCGATCATGAGCGACGAAACGCTGATGGTGGAAGGCAATGGATCAATTTTTTTAGCAGGCCCATATCTTGTAAAAGCCGCAATCGGTGAGGTAACAGACAATGAAACTTTAGGAGGCGCCGACACACATACACAGATAAGCGGCATTGCTGATTATAAATTTGAGAGTGAAGAAAAATGTCTGGATGAAGTAAAAAGTATTATCGGTAAAATAGGCACCTTCCGGAAAGCAGGTTTCAATCGAATTGTACCAGCTCATCCGGTAAAAAATCCTGCCGAAATTCATGGCATTTTTCCCGAAGGCAATACAAAGCCTTATGACATGCTGGAGATCATAGAAAGAATTGTAGACAGCGCGTCTCCTGACAGTAAGGGCTGGTCTTCGGAAGGTCATAAAAGTTCTTTTGAGCAATTCAAAGAAGAATATGGCAAAACAATTATTTGCGGCTACGCACGTCTCGACGGATGGGCCGTGGGCATTGTTGCCAATCAAAGATTAAACATCAAGAATAAAAAAGGCGAATTACAAATAGGCGGCGTAATCTATAATGACAGTGCAGACAAAGCCGCCCGGTTTATTATGAACTGCAATCAGAAAAAGATCCCATTGGTTTTTTTACAGGATGTCACCGGCTTCATGGTGGGAAGCCGCAGCGAGCATAGTGGTATAATAAAAGACGGCGCTAAGATGGTAAATGCGGTTGCCAATTCAGTGGTTCCAAAGATCACGATTGTATTAGGTAATTCATACGGCGCGGGAAATTATGCTATGTGTGGCAAAGCTTACGATCCAAGATTTATTTATGCATGGCCTTCGGCAAAAATTGCGGTGATGGGTGGTGAGCAGGCTGCGAAAACATTGTTGCAGATAGAAGTCGCATCCCTTAAATCAAAGGGAGAAACTATAACTCCTGAAAATGAACAAAAGCTTTTGAGTGAAATGACAGAAAAGTATGCAAGGCAAACCACTCCTTTTTATGCGGCGTCACGTTTATGGGTAGATGCTATCATTGATCCGGTTGAGACAAGGAATATCATTTCAGAAAATATTGCTGCTGCCAATCACAACGCTGATATTGCTGAGTTCAAAACAGG
The DNA here is from genome assembly GCA_040007325.1 of Ginsengibacter sp. Taxonomy (GTDB): domain Bacteria; phylum Bacteroidota; class Bacteroidia; order Chitinophagales; family Chitinophagaceae; genus Ginsengibacter. Next base: position 10,229 of record JBDTVF010000020.1, read on the forward strand.
GGTATTTCAGGTATAGCTGTGTTGCACTTTTTATCCTGTTGTAGTCCGGCATTGCATTTCTGCAAAAAATACTAATTTCACCGCACCAGGCCACCAGAAATTCCGCGCCAATAATTTATGAGAAAAATAAATTCCCCAAAGTTTCTTGTCATTATAGGGCTTGCTCTTTTCTGCATGCATAGTTGTAAGGACGACAGTTACCTCTCTGTAGTCCCACCAGTTCCTGACCAATCATTTACTGAAGAATTTGATACAGCCACGGCAGCTGTTTCGCGTGGATGGCAATTCATAAATGTAAGTGAACCATTAGGCAGCGGTATATGGCAAAACGGGGGAACGATACCTCCTTTTTTTAATGCCTTTTCTAACAACGGTAGTTATGCAGGATTTATCGGCATCAATTATCTTTCTACCTCTGCACAGCAAGGCACGATAAGTAACTGGCTTGTATCACCAGCTGTGATTTTGCAGAATGGTGATAAGATCATTTTTTACACAAGGGCTGTACAAAAGCCCTATGGCTCTACCGGTGATACGACGGATTTTGGCAATAGTGTTCAATTGCGGATAAATATTAGCGACGATGGAACAGACGTTGGGACGGGTGCCGATCCCGGCCATTTTGAAAAAAGCCTTTTAACCATCAATCCACAATTAATTTATAGCAGTGCATTATATCCTAACCAGGGTGCTTATCCAACTGTCTGGACACGTTTTGAAGCAATGATATCCGGGCTCGATGCTCCGGTAAAAGGAAGGTTTGGTTTCAGGTATTACGTTAAGAATGGCGGCTCTAATGGTAACGGGACAGGAATAGCAATCGATGCAGTAGCATATAAAACCACGGGCTATTAGTCCGAATAAAAATTGCAGATGAAGACCACAAATATTTTTATTTTTATTTTACTTGCTTTGTTCTTATCAACTGCAGTCATCATTTCTTGCTCTAAGGATAAGTTGAAAATTGACAACACAACGGAAGAACCCGCCGTACCAAATGCATCTTTTGTAGAAGAATTTGATACAGTTGCTAACTTAACATCAAAGGGCTGGGCTTTTCGCAATAACACCAATCCTTTAGGCCAAACAGGCTGGCGACAGGGGCGCTATGAGGAGGCTAACCAGGTTAAGTTTATTTCAGTTGGACCATATCTGGGCTTTCCTGCATACAGCGCTCACAATACGCCGAACGATTTTGTAAGCTGTGATGTAAGTTGCCTTGGAGATGCATCAGGCAATGGTGGTAATATAAGCGCATGGCTTATTTCACCACCACTTGAAATGAAGAACGGCGATACGATAAGTTTCTACAGCCGGGCCACCGATGATGCGCTTTATTATGACCCTGCAATTGACCGTATGCAGGTTTGGGGCAATTTCGCCGATGGCACAGCAGACGTAGGCAATACTGATGCGAGCACCGGCAGTTTCAACAATCTCCTGCTCGACATCAATCCAAATCGGACGTATAATGTACAAGGAGGTTATCCATCTATGTGGACAAAATATACGATCGTTATTTCAGGTATTCCAGGCGATGGCTCTATAGATAATGGCAGGTTTGCTTTCAGGTATTATAATGTAGATGCCGGCTTGCAAGGTGGTAGCGGTGTTACCGGCAACTATTATAATCCAACGGTTGTTGGTGTCGATAAACTTTATTACGGTCATCATTGATGATATTTACCGCGCACATCTTCATCTCAATTTTTTTATTTTAATGATCCTATGAGCCGGTTACTCCTTTCATTGATCTTCCTTTGTATATTTTTCATCTCATGCACCTCATCTGTAAATGAAAAGTTGCAAACAACATCAAAGGCAGACACTACCGAAACTAATATCAGGAAACTAAAAGACATTGCGCAGGCAGGAGATCTTGTGGTGCGAATGACCGATGATCTTATAAGTGAGCAAATAAAGTTTTTGAATGAAAAGGAAAAAATTTATTCGCATGCCGGCTTAATTATAATACGCAATGGGCGTCCTTATGTATGTAATATATCGCCCAACGATCCAAAGATTGACACGATACGAATCGAGCCCGTAGATTCATTTTTAAATCCTGCAAAAAACCTGGCGTGTGCATTGTATCGTTATGATCTTAGTAAAATTGAAACAGATTCGTTAACTATTATATTACGGAATTATAAAGATCGCAATGTTACATTCGATTGGCTGTACGACCTTAAGACGGATGATAAAATGTATTGTGCTGAATTAATTGATAAGGCATTAAAATCCGCTACCGGCGATCGCATCAGCATAGAGGAAACAAATATTCCTGCATCCATGCAGGCGACAGTTTTTGCTTTTTTCAGGAATCAGCACATAACTAAAAAAATGGTTGCTGAACGAAAAATAATTACGATTGATAATTTGTACCTGAGGAAAGATTGTAAAAAAATCATGAGCTTTCCGTTAAAATATTTACCTGGCTAATGAGCGAAAATAAAATTACGATCTATACGGATGGAGCTTCGAGAGGAAATCCTGGCAAGGGAGGTTATGGCGCTATACTTATGTACGGCAATCATAAAAAAGAATTATCTGCAGGCTACAAGCTTACAACAAACAATCGCATGGAATTGATGGCAGTGATAGCCGCTTTGGAAGCATTGAAAAAAGATAAGCTCAACCTCCTCGTATATTCTGACAGTAACTATGTGGTAAAAGCCGTTATGGAAGGCTGGCTAAAAAAATGGCTCCGAACTAACTTCAAAGGAAACATAAAAAACAGCGACTTGTGGCTTCGGTACGATAAGCTTTCAAAAAATCATCATGTTGAATTCAAATGGGTAAAAGGCCATGCGCAAAATGTAATGAACAACAGGTGCGATGAACTAGCCACGGAAGCTGCAGATGGCGGAAATCTATTGGTTGACGAGGGATATGAGAGTTTATAGTTAAAAAAAGTTCAGAGTTTGTCGTTCAAAGTTTATAGTTCGTAATTTATAGTTTGAAAATCATGAAGAATCTAGGTGAGTTTTTATATTTTGTTTTCTTTAAAAAAATATAGAATGGCTACAATTCAAAAGTTTGAAGATCTAAAAGTTTGGCAAAAAGCGAGACTAATTTGCAATGAAGTTTTCCTGTTGACAACTGAAGGTGCCTTTTCAAAAGATTTCGGATTAAAAGATCAAATCAACAGATCATCTGGTTCAATAATGGATAACATTGCAGAAGGTTTTGGAAGAAAAGGCAATTTAGAATTTATTAATTTTCTTACATACGCCAACGGCTCTGCTTGCGAATGCAAATCTCAATTATAGAGAGCTTATGATAGAAAGTATATCGCGGAAGAAAAACGGAAAGAATTATCTGAAATTACAGATGAAATAATGAAGATGATTTCATCTTTAATAAGCTACCTTGGTGGAAGTGACTTAAAAGGGATAAAATTTAAATCCCGAGAAAAAAAGAATTAATACCTCAAAGTTTTCCAATGCCTGCTTGCACTTTAACATCACGGAACTATGAACTATGAACTTTGAACTTTGAACTACTGACTAATGACCGCCTTGTAATTAGATAATAACTACCGAAAAGAATTGCTGAAAATATAAAGGTGGCCGCAACACTCCATGGATAAAAAGGCAATCCATCACCATAGCAAAGGAGCAAACCATCAAATGTTTTTGGACGACCTAAACCTGCAAGCGGAGAATTGCTAAACCAAACCACGAAATTTGAAATCAAAAAATAAGCAGTCGGAGCAGCAATAGCAGCTAAAGCTATACGGCCAACATTGAAATTTTTAATAAAAAAGCCAAATAAAGTAAGCGAGGTAAACAGGATATAATTAGTTACCTGCCCTTCATAAAAACCCTGGATATTTCCTACCCCGTTACGATACAACACTTCATACAGAGCATCTGAGACAAACATTGAAAGAAGCGGTAATAAAAAAGCAAATTTTTTGTCTTTAATTATTGCTCCGGCAAATATGGCCATAGCGATCTGCGGTGCAAAACCAAAAGGCCTGCCCGGCATTATCCTGTACAACGAAGCGATAACGATTAATAAAATAAAACCTATAACAATTTGCTTTGTAACTTTCATGACATGTTCTTTTGCGCAAAAGTAAGTATAATAATCTTTTTGCTGAATGGCTTTTTATGATGTTCACAATTAATTTGCAGGAAATATTTTTATGGCACATCATCACACTACCGGCGCTTTGGGAGAAAAAATGGCTATAGGTTGGTTAGCAGAAAATGGATTTAAAATAATGCATCAAAACTGGCGACATAGCCACTGGGAAGTTGACATAATTGCATCAAAAGATAATATTCTTCATTTCATTGAAATTAAAACAAGGCGCTCAAGAAAATTTGGATATCCCGAAGAAGATGTGACGAAAAAGAAGGTGATCAATCTTATGAATGCATCGGAAGAGTTTGTAATACAAAATCCCGGGTGGAAGCAAATTCAATTTGATATTCTTTCTATCACACTTTTGAAAAATGAAGCTACTGAATATTTTTTTATTGAAGACGTATCGATATAGAAAAAGCGATTCGTTTTTTAGTACGCTTGGGAAATCATAAATAAATCTGCAATTGCTACTGCAGTCATAGCTTCCAGCACCACCGGCACACGCAATGCGATACACAAGTCATGGCGGCCCTTTACAGAAAATGGTTCTACTGTATTTGTTGCTACATTAAGTGTTTGTTGCTCTTTCGGAGTAGATGATGTAGGTTTTACGGCAATTCTAAATACAAGATCGTTACCGTTTGTGATACCTCCGAGAATGCCTCCTGCATTATTTGTTTTAGTTTTTCCTGTTTCATCAAGCAACGCATCATTGTGATCGCTGCCAAACATTCTCGCAGCAGCAAAGCCGGCACCAAATTCTATTCCCTTTATGGCAGGTATTGCGAATACTACATGGCTTATCACCGATTCTGCTGAATCAAAAAAAGGCTCTCCTAAACCTATTGGCAAATTTGCCACCTTACATTCTATGATGCCACCGATTGAATCTTTTTGATCGATCGCTTTTTGCAAACCTTTTTCAGTATCCTGCTCTCCTCCTATCTCAAGGATAGATGCATTGATTGTAATACCTGCATCCTTTGCAATAAACGCGATCACTTTTTTGGCAACGACTCCTGCTGCTACAACCGACACCGTTAGCCTACCGCTGAAATGCCCGCCTCCGCGGTAATCCTCAAAACCTTTAAATTTTTTATTGGCAACAAAATCGGCATGCCCGGGGCGTGGCACCGCTTTTTGCTTTTCATAATCGCCGCTCCTTGTATTCGCATTACGAAACAAAATGGTGAGTGGTGCACCGGTGGTTGTATCATTAAAAACACCCGTAATAATTTCCGGGATATCATCTTCTTTTCTAGGTGTGGTTCCTTTGGCACCTGGCTTTCTCCTTTCAATATCTTCACTAAAATCTGCAGCAGCTATAGGTATTCCCGGTGGGCAACCGTCAATAGTTAATCCTACAAAGGGGCCATGTGATTCTCCAAAAATGCTAACCCTGAATAACCGTCCGAATGAATTCATGATCCTGTTTTATTCAATATAAAAAATTTAAAAGATTTACTGTGCACGATGCCTGAGCCTACTTCCTACACCTAACATCCCACATCGCTACATACTAGTACCCGTACTCTTTCAAATGTATTTCATTATCACGCCATTTAGGGCGCACCTTTACAAACAACTCAAGAAAGACTTTTCTTCCAATAAATTCTTCAATATCTTTCCTGGCAAGCGTGCCCAATTGCTTGATCATTTTACCTCCTTCTCCCAATACGATTCCTTTCTGCGTTTCCCTTTGCAAAATAATGTCAGCCGAAATTTTTGTCAGCGTGGTCTTTTCCTGGTATTCCTGCACGAGCACCGTGGCGTGATATGGAATTTCATCCTGGTATAGATAAAATATTTTCTCCCTTATAAGTTCGGCCACAAAAAATTTTGTAGGAAGATCACTAAGGTTGTCATCCGTGTAGAAAGGTTCACCTTCCGGGATCAGGGCAATAATACTTTCCAGCAATTCCTTAACGCCGGCCTTTCGCAATGCCGAAATCGTTGCAGTTGATTTGCAGTAATTTTTTTGCCGGAAGAAAGTGACAGTTTTATCAACAGCGTCCTTACCCGCAATATCAATCTTGTTTATCACTACGATGGCTGGCACTTTCAGATGCAGAGATGAAAAAACTCTGTCGGCTTCGTCCATATCATCCTTTATATCTACAATCAGCAAGGCAACATCAGCATCTTCAAGGCTGCCTTTCACCGCCTGCATCATTTTTTCATGCAACTTATATTTCGGTTCAATGATGCCGGGTGTGTCAGAAAATATAACCTGGTAATCATCGCCGGTTAAAATTCCCTTTATTCTATGCCGGGTCGTTTGCACTTTCGGCGAAACAATGGCGAGCTTCTCTCCCATCAATGCATTTAGCAAAGTGCTTTTGCCTGCATTGGGTAAACCGAAAATATTTACAAACCCTGATTTCATATCGAGCTGCTAAATTAAAGTATTGGCTATAAAGTAAGTTGCCAAAGTAAAAGTGAGTATTGGCGTAGAGCGAAATACTCGTATTGAGTAAGAAATGATTCGATTGAGCTACGCTTCATGTTTTTTTGTATCTCTAATGTGGTTTGGCAGGATATTCTATCATACCTAATCATTAATAACAAATAAAACAAAATAAAAAATGGGAAACATCTTGTACATCATCGCGGTAATTCTTATCGTAATCTGGGCTATATCATTTTTAGGTGGTTTTTTCACAGGAGGTATTATACATATACTCCTTGTAATAGCTGTCATAATGATTATTCTAAAGCTGGTGAACAGAGCATAGTTAATCATTTATGCAATTCTTATAATAAAATGTCCCGCGTTGGGACGTTTTTTTATTTACCATTTATGCTGTTCGGGTGCTTAGGTACCAGCACTTAATTCAAATAAAAATTTAGTTTCAAAAAAAATAGTTACCAAAATTGGCAACTATTTTTTTACTATTAGTAGAAACTTTTCCTAAACTGCTTTCTTCGCATTTATGGCATTAAGACCTCGTGGGCCTTTTTCAACTTCGAAGTTTATCTTATCATTTTCCCTTACAGGACCGTCAAGTTGGTTTATATGTATAAAAATGCTTTCCTGAGTTTGCGAATCGCGAATAAAACCAAAGCCCTTATCCTGGTTAAAAAATGTAATGGTACCGGTCCTCACGGAATCAGCTTCATCACCGGGCTCATATTTGGGAATGCTTATCTGCATATCCTCGGTGTTGAACACCTTTTTCTTTTTGGGATCAGGAGGTGTAGATGAGATATTCCCATTTTCATCAATATAGGCCATCATGTCTTCCAACTGCAGTCCTTTTTTGGCGCTGGCTTTACGTTCTTCTTTCTTTTCTCTTTTATCCTGTTTTTGTTTCAGGCGTTTCTTTTCTTTTTCTTTTTTACTAAATGTCTCCTGGGATTTAGGCATACTTTGTTGTCGATTATTGTTTTAGTTATTGTAATGTAAATATCGAAAGGTAACACAGCCGTTATTCATCTCCAAACATTATTTGCAAATAACTTGCACCTGGCTCACGTGGATGTTACCTATTACAGACCGCAAAATGCCCGGGAAAATGCACTGAATTTGAAAGACGGTGTGTAAGATTTTGAAGTACACCTCTGCGAGGTTTCATTCCGCGAAGCGGAAAATGCAATCAAAAGATCTTGTTCAGGCCCTTTTCGAAAAGTGCTTTGAAAGGTTTTTTCGGTTCCATGTGTTTAAGCCCGAAAGCCATGATGCTTTTTTCTTTGATGTAAGCCACTGTTTCCCCGATTGAATTTGATACCAGGTAAAGGTTTTCATCGTTGGGGGAAATAGTGCCTTCATGGAACATCCGCTGGTTATGCTCAAGTACTTTTTGGTAAAAATCCTGATCCCATATTATGATTGGGAACATTTCGATTTTTTTTGTCTGAACCAGTGTGAGCGCTTCATAAAACTCATCAAGCGTTCCAAAGCCTCCCGGCATTACAATGAATGCATAAGAATACTTAGTAAGCAACATCTTTCTCAGGAAGAAATATTTTATGTCTACCCAGCGGTCGAGATATGGATTATGATGTTGCTCATGGGGGAGAATGATATTACAACCCACGCTCCTGCCACCTACATCCTTTGCGCCCCGGTTTGCCGCTTCCATTATTCCCGGGCCTCCACCGGTCATGATAGTGAATCCCAGCTTCGCAACTTCACCGGAGAGTTCCCGCGCCTGTTTGTAAAATGGATGGTCTTCTTTAAAGCGTGCAGAACCAAAGACAGTAACACATGGGCCCACGAAATGTAGTGCCCTGAATCCTTTTATAAATTCAAAAAAAACACTTACAGCATATTTAAAATCTTTCCAGCGGCTTTGTGGACCTTCCAAAAATTGTATTTCTGTTTTTTGGTGTTGCTCCTGCTTTTTTGTGTTTTCCATTAGTAATTCAATAATGATTTAATCCGGTCGATGAGTTTTGCAGCATTTGGCAACATGGCTTTTTCAAGTTCGATATTCATCGGCACAGCCGGAAGATTCAACGAGCCTAGCACTTCAACGGGCGCATCAAGAAACTTGAAACATTCCTTAGAGATGCGGCCTGCAAGAGCTTCAGCAAAAGAATTGTTTTGCTGCTCTTCAGTGAGCACAAGGCATTTGCCATGCTTTTTTACTGTTGAAAAAACGAGTTGTTCATCAAGCGGAAAAAGTGTGCGAAGGTCGATAACTTCTATTTGGCCGGTAAAAGATTGAGCCGCTTCTTTTGCCCAATAAACGCCCATGCCGTAGGTAATCACGCAACAAGTTTCACCACTTTTAATTTTAGAGTCTTCAGCATTAATAATTGAAATTCCCTTACCTAGCGGTAAAACATAGTCGCTTGCTGGCTCTATTGCTTTTGCATCTTCAGTGCCTGGCACCTTACTCCAGTAAAGCCCTTTATGTTCCAGCATTATCACGGGGTTTGGATCAAGAAATGCAGCTTTCATCAATCCTTTCATATCGGCAGCGTTGGATGGATAAGCAATTTTTATCCCTTTAATAGCAAGCAGTAAGCTTTCGATACTGGCGCTGTGATAAGGACCGCCACCACCATAAGCACCTATTGGCACCCGTATAACAGTTTGTATGGGGAATTTTCCGTTGCTGAGATAGCAGCTTTTTGCAAGCTCCGTAGCCAATTGATTAATACCCGGAAAAATATAGTCTGCAAATTGCACTTCTACAATCGGCTTTACGCCGGTTGCCGACATGCCTGCGGTAGAACCAATAATATAAGCTTCCTGGATGGCTGTGTTGAACACTCTATGATCTCCAAACTGCTCGGCCAGCGTTGCCGCTTCCCTGAAAACACCACCCAGTCTGCGTCCAACGTCCTGGCCATACAATACAACTTCCGGATATTGTTCCATAATTTCCCGGATTGCATATAAAGCTGCATCAACCATCAATACTTTTTCTTTGTCATCGGGGCTGCGCTCTCCGCTTTCTGATGTTACAGGAGTAGGCGCAAAAATATTTTCTTCAATCTTTGAAACATCAGGATCAGGTGCCTTGCAAGCTTCTTCAAATTGTTTAGCTATACCTTCTTCCACGATACCCTGTATTTCATCAAGGTCATTTTCTTTTATACCAAAAGACACCAACCGCTTGCGGAGTTTTGGTAATGGATCATCCTGCGCATGTTTTTCAAGATCTTCTGCAGAACGATAGAACTCTTTGCGCACACCACTTGTATGATGCCCGAGCAACGGCACTTTTGCATGGACCAAATACGGTCCTTCATTCGCCCTTACGGCTTGTACTACTTTTTGCATGGTGCAGTAACTTTCCACGAAGTCACTACCGTCTATGCTTAGCCGTTCCAAGCCTGTAAATCCTTTTGCAAAGTTGAAGGCATTCATACTCCTTGCCTCTTCGGATGTTACACTTATTCCCCAGTCATTATCCTGTACCAGGTAAATTATTGGCAACTTCTTCAAGGTTGCAAACTGAAATGCTTCGCTCACTTCACCTTCCGTTAAGCTGGCATCGCCAAGAGAACAAATGACGATTGGGTTTTCACCATTGAGCCCTTGTTTGTAAAGTGGAGAATTTATTCTTTGCAGATATTGAAGCCCCTGGGCAATTCCCGTAGAAGGAATCGCCTGCATTCCTGTCGCACTGCTTTGGTGAATTATAGTTGGCGCATCTTCTCCCCTATAATTTGGATGAGCATAGTATTCTTTACCAGCAGTGAAAATATCAGCACCCTTAGCCAGTAACTGAAGCATTAAAGTATATGGAGAAAAACCAAGGCCCAGCAACAAACTTTCATCGCGGTAGTAAGGACTTACGTAATCACACGGCAACAAATTGAATGCTGTCGCCAGTTGTATGGCTTCATGTCCTCGTGATGTTGAATGTACGTATTTGCAAACCTGCCGGTTATTATCATAGGTCTTTGCCATCGAGGAGGCAGTGCACATTAACCGGAAAGCATTTAAAAGGATTTCCTTATCTATCATTCGAATTAGCTGAACCGGCTAATAATTAATTAACCAGTTGATTAACCTTTTCATCTTTGAATGCTTCTCTTGGCTTCAGGCCAAGCAGCTGAAACATTGCATTATCCTCATCAAATGCAGGATTAGGTGTTGTAAGTAATTTATCGCCTGAAAAAATAGAATTAGCGCCAGCCATAAAGCAAAAAGCCTGTTCTGATACTGACATTTCTGATCGCCCTGCACTTAATCTTACCATTGCCGTGGGCATTATAATGCGGGCGGTAGCAATCATTCTTATCATGTCCCATATGTCTACTTTAGGATTATCCTGTAGCGGCGTACCTTTTACCCGTACCAATGCATTTATCGGAACGCTGCCGGGATGCCCGGGCAAAGTGGACAATGTATGCAGCATTCCTATCCTGTCTTCATGGGTTTCTCCAAGGCCAATAATGCCTCCGCTGCAAACACTTATTCCTGCCTTTCGCACATTTCCCAAAGTCTTTAAGCGATCATCATAAGTACGGGTAGTGATAATATCAGCATAATGTTCCTCTGACGTATCTACATTGTGGTTGTAGGCATAAAGACCTGCATCATATAATTTTTTTGCCTGGTCTTCTGTAAGCATGCCCATAGTACAGCACACTTCCATACCCAGTTCATTCACACCCTCCACCATTTCCAATACGCGGTCGAAATCGCGGTTGTCACGCACTTCGCGCCATGCTGCACCCATACAAAACCTTGTAGATCCGGCATCTTTTGCTTTCTGTGCATAAGCCAACACTTCTTCCTTTTGCATTAAAGCCTGAACATCAAGGCCAGTGTTGTAACGTGCAGCCTGCGGACAATAAGCGCAATCTTCCGGGCAGCCGCCAGTTTTTATTGATAGCAATGTACACACCTGCACCTCACCCGTAGCATGATACTCACGGTGTATAGTAGCCGCTTTATATACTAGTTCAAGCAATGGTGACTGGTAAATATCTGATATCTCTTCTTTTGTCCAGTTATTTCTAATCATGTCCTGGTTTTAAAATGTCGGCACAAATTTATTTCTTATCCGTCAGAAAAACGGTGGAATCATTTAAGATAGGAAAATTCTGATGAAATAATGTGTTGAACACTATCCCAAATTGATTTACTGCACTGACGCTGTCGTATAACAAATGATAATCACGCGAAGGAAAATAAACCGCATTTTGATTTTGAAAAAAATGGGTTGAGTCACCATCGCCCGTGAATTTTCGAAAGCCATGATCGCCCATGAAGATGATTACTGCTTCACCTTTTGTATTTGCTTTTATAGCAGAAATTAATTCCTTGATTTTGGTATTTGTATAAGTTACATAATCCAGGTACGAAGGCGCAATCTTCCTGTTCCACTCTTTCAGTAGAGTTGCTTCATCTCTAAGAACTCCATCTTTGGTATAATAATATGGCAGATGTGGTAAAAAAAAATGTGCGTAAATAAATCTTGGAATTTTATTAGAGTCAGATGGAGCTTTTTTCACCAGGTTCATAAACATATTGTTGCTATTTTCATTGGCATACATCAACCTGTGTGCAAGCCATTTAATTTTAAACCTGCCAACATTAAAATTCCACAAAAGATCTTTTTGCATTCTGTTGAATAATGTTGCATCACTAATGAGCTTAGTTTTCAAAGGCAAAAAACTTTGTGAAGTAAGCGAGGGATTACCTGCAAGGTCAAAAATTGAATAATTCACAATATGATATCCCTGCAACGAGAGAAATTTTATCACCTCATTGTTCCTGATTAATTCATTACAGCGGGCATAGTCTTCAATAGAAACAGCCCCGCCATTTACTCCATTGAGATAAGACATGTTCAACATTGATGCGATGGAAAATGGCGTAATATCATAATTGCTGGTACTATTCAACTGGATATGAAATCCTTGTTGTATCAAAAAAGTGTCGAGCGAGCTATTATCATAGTTGAAATGATTTTTTAAGGATTCAGAACTTGCGTATTCGTCGAATAGCAAGAAATAGATGTCAGGTTTAGCGCAATCTCCGCAAGGCTGATAATTATTCTTTTTTGCAAACGGATAGACAGATAATTTGTTCACCGGCGGATTAAAATTCTTATAAACCAATGAACCGAGATCAATAATAATGTAAATAAAAAACAGGCTGTTGAGAAACAAGTTCAATTTTGAAAAATTGTTTTTTGTCTTTTTTAAGCAAAATGCAAGGGCTATAAAGACTATTACAAAAAGTAAAAGCAATACTGAATATCTACTTAAGATTAAGGCATGAGTATTAAAAAAATCCTGGATCGCCCCGAAAAATAAATAGAAAGCTATTAGAAAAGACGCTGCCAGTGCAGCTTTTACGCGGTCCCTAAAAAAGAAAAAAAACAGCAGGTATACAACAATCGTTGCAACCACATAAGTTGCCGCGAGTATCAGGACATCTCCAAAACTTATAAAGCCAAAATTCTCTGCAAAGCCGTGCAGCACAAAAAACAAAGGGATGAGCAGCAGGTAAAAAGGTTGTTTCTGAAAAGATTTAACCATCTGGATTTTATTTCCGGGTTAATAAGTACACCGTACGAAGCGTGCCGGTTATTTTTACAACCTTGTCTATAGTAAAGAATTCACCAAATGCTTTTTCGAATTCAGCCTGGTTGTAATTCGAAAATATATCCTTTCGGTTTTGCAAAAGCAACTGCACTTTCTCATCATCTTTTCGTACAAATTCAACGATCAACTTTTTCCCCAACGCTTGAAATAATTCCCCAACAGCAGGTAGGGGAATGTTTTTACTAATGGCAAGATGATGCACAACAGCCAAAGCAATTACTAAATCAAATCCTGCCCGATCAAGAAATGCACTTCGTTCTTTATTATTAAAACCTATGGCCGGTGAAGGGTTAGCAAAGTCAATGCAAAGCGGAAGAATGTTTTGAATTTTCTGTTTGCGGATGTATGAATACAAACTGTTGATACAATTACAATCAAAATCTATTGAAACAACATCCTTTGCCTTTTCAGCAATTATTTTGGAAAAAAAACCGTCATTAGCGCCAACATCAAGAACGGTTTCAAATGCCACTTCATTGACGAGGTTGCGAAAAAGGGTTTCTTTTGCAGAAAGATAGGATTTGCTTGTAATCGTTTCATCATAGTAATTACTCCAGGTAGTTTTGTTCTTCTTGTGAAGCGTACAGGCCTTCACATTATCTTCGAGATTGCTTACAAGGTGAATCATTTTTTGTG
>JBDTVF010000021.1:0-23474 GCA_040007325.1 Ginsengibacter sp.
TGTAACCATGTGCAAATGCATTGTGCTTTGCTTCGTCCAATCTTTGAAAACGATATTCAACAAGGCTCCGCGCCATTTCAGGATGAAGAACGAGAATGGCAGGAAACATCCATATTTCTGTATCCCAAAATACATGGCCATTATAACCAAGCCCACTCAAGCCCATTGGTGACGGGCTATACGAAGTACCTGCTCTTACAAAAGAATATAAATGATACATGGCAGAATGAACATCCTGCTGGCTCTGTTCATCACCATCAATTACAATATCACTTTTCCAAAGGTCATCCCACGCAGCATTATGAAACTGCAGCAATCTTTGAACACCTTGCAGCTTCGCAAAAATTACGTAGCGCTCGGCTTCGTTCAACGGATCTTCATGCTGAGCAGTTGATATCAAGGCTCCGGCAATAGCAAAATGATACGTCATACCCGCTTTTAAACTTTTTTTAAATTTGGAAAGATGCATGTTGTTGTCCCACATTTCATGTATTTGCCGCGGCTCGTTGCCATGTGGTTCATCAAATAAAAACGAAGTAGAAGCAGCGATCGTTAATTTTCCGGTAGGGCTTTTTGCAATGGAAGAAAGCAGGCTTAATGTAACATGCGGCCGGTCAATTTCATTATAATAATTCTGCACATCTTTTAACGCATCAGGCGCTTCCATTACACTTGCCGGAGTTATTTCAATATCTTTTTTTGCAACAATAGTTACATCTACCAAAACGGTGTAAGGCAAATTGCGCAATGCATAATAAGTATAGGAAACCGTTGCTTTATCCTGATAATCAAAAGTTGTTTTGAGGTTTGCATGTTTCATATCAAGTACCTGCTTCATATTGGAGGCATCCTTATTTTCTATGCGATGCCCGTCAACATCAAGGTTCATATTTACAAGATTAAAACTCTGCAAAAAATTACTCACTCTTCCGCGGCCATACTGATCATAAGCACCATTCAGCACTACATCTTTACAACGCAAAACATTAGGAGATGAGACAATGCCAATCATTCCATTAGCCACCGTTTCTCCATAGTAATCGGATGGATCTATCTTATCCGCGACAAGCGTCCAACTATCAGATTTTTGGGAATAAGAAAAAAAGCAATTACAGAAGATAATAGAAATGATTAGCTTTTTCATTACAAGCAATGTTTTAAGAAGCCTCAATTTATAATAATTAGGCTACAATTGACGGACTCAATACGCTTTTATGAAATTTCGTTTCAGTAATTTGCAGCCCCGATATAAATTATGAAAAAAGTTTTCTTGTTCTTATTAGTTGTACTTGCTGTTGCAACCCTTGCCGTATATGTTTTTATTCCCGCTGATATAAAGTTTTCAAGCGTAGTTTTTATAAAAACAAAGGCACCAGTTTTATTGAGGACGCTATCTAGTCAATCAGGGTGGATCGCGTCGTTTGCAAAACAAAAATCACCGGATACTAACTATACGGATAAGATTCATTTCGATTATAAAAATGACACATATACCATTAAAAAAGTGTTGATGAATACGGCAGAGGTTAATATTTCAAATGATGACCGAATAGTAAATACATTAATAAATGCTATCCCGATAAATAATGATTCAGTTGCTGTGGAATGGGCTGGCGATATGCATGCAGGCAATAACCTTATCAGCAGGATAAAATATTACAGCCAGGCGAAATCACTGAAAGGCAAAATGGAGAACATCATGGAATCTTTAAAAGCTTACCTCGAAGAAAATGGAATGGCGTATGGGCTGGAGATTAAAGAACAACAAGTAGTAGATACGGTGCTTATTTCAACAAAACATAATTACAAAACCTTCCCTACTACAAATGAAATTTATGGATTAATAGATAATTTGAAAAAGTACATATTACAACAAGGAGCTAAGGAAACAAATCCACCAATGCTTAATATTAAAAATGACAGCGGCTATTATAAAACTATGGTTGCGATCCCTGTAGACAGGGAACTCCGTGAAACAGAAAATTTTGCTTTTAAAAGAATGGTGCCAGGCAAAATATTAGTGGCAGAAATTCGCGGTGGTTATAATACAGCCATCCAGGCCTTAAAACAAATGGATCTCTATTTAAGTGATAATCATCTTTCGGCACCGGCTATCCCATTTCAATCGTTAGTCACCGACCGATCCGTTGAGCCCGATAGTACAAAATGGGTTACTAAAATTTACTACCCTATTTATTGAGTTTGCTACGTTGATCAAACTTTATGATCATCGTACTATCATTATTTCTTGCAAGAATATACTCCGGCTCTTTACCTACATTTATTTGCTTTATGTGCCGCACCTGTCCTTTTATTTGTAAACCGTTTATACCTTCTACTTCGAATTGTCCCTTTCCTGTATTAATTAGAATGGTTCCAAAATCGGCATCATATCTTCCCATTTCGATATTATTATCATAATAATTCCCCATCAATAAAATGTCCGGTAAAGAATCATTATTTGCATTTATTACCACCGCGTCTTTAAACGGCGCCAGCTGTGCCTGCCAGGGCAATGCTTTTGTTTCAAACTGCAGGTTTCCTTTATTAATTAATACTGCATTTGAAAAATAACTGGCTGACCAAACCTGTGCATTTTTTATTTTATCAGCACCAAAAATATCAGCAAGGTTAGCCTTTGCAAAATCCTCGGCATAAAGAAATCTCTTTTTTAGAAAAGGCATTTGCTTTTCTAACTCCGCTTTACTCGCAAATGGTATTTCTTTTCCTCCAAGAAAATAAGTGAGTATTTGCTCTTTCTTTCCATTATCATCAAAATCATTGTAATACATTTTTACAGGTTCTGTCGAGGTCGCTTTAAGACGACTGTTCAAGCCAAGATTACCTACGATCAAATCAATATCGCCATCGTTATCAATATCACACGGCAGCATAAAATTCCACCAGCCATTTTTATCTGATAAGATTTTTTTTGTCAAACGTCCTTTATCATTTATGAAAGCCACAATCCCGCCCCACTCCAGGGAGATCAAAAGATCTTTGTCACCATCTTTATCAATATCATACCACAGCGCCTGCGTTACAAAACCCACGCTCGCCAGGTCTTTAGAATACTTGCTGGTAACATCTATAAATTTCCCCGAACCGTCGTTCTGTAAAAGATATGACTGAGGTGTCTCACCATATTCCCAGGGCACGGTCCTGGCACCAATAAACAAGTCAACGAATCCGTCGCCATTAAAATCATAGGGGGCAATTGTGGAAGCAGTAAGATATAATTTACCAAAAGCATTAATTGATTTGATAAAATTTCCTTTACCGTCGTTGAGATAAATTCCGGGAGAATTATGTTCATCTTCCCCGTAAAATTCGTTGCCTCCTCTTGCAACTACAAGGTCAACATTGCTATCATTATTTACATCAACAAACGATGCATCTACATTTTCATAAGCACTATCATGGTCGAAAGCAGGTTGCAAACTCTTTAAAAATTTTCCATCAGATTGCTGCAGAAATAAAGCGCTTTTTCCATTTCTTGATGATCCAATAAACACATCTTCGAGACCATCATGATTTACATCAGCGACTGCTAATGCAGGCCCCTCGGTTGAGAAAAAATGCGGAATCAGCGGGTCGCGATCGAATTCAGAAAAGCGATTCTCTTTGTGAAAATAATTAAGCCCTGACTCCCGTGTAACATCAATCATAGGAGTTGTAGGATTCTTATAATAATTTACAATTGAACTATAGTCAAATAGGTTTTCACTTTTTTTGTAGCTAAATACAATGTTAGAATCTATTTGAGAAAAAGAAATCGGTTGAAAAGAATTATCGGGCCAAATAAGGAAAGCTGAATCGATGTTTGTGTTAAGTACTCCTATTGTTAAAGGTGCCTGCATACTTGACATGAAACCTTTAACCGGGTAATTTTCATAAGTACGAATGCCTTTATTTGCAAATAGAACAATCCTTGCTCCAATCGCGTTAACATTATCAGGCGGCCCTTTCAGTTTTACCTGTACAGAGGATCGCTTGCCGGGCTTACTTGTTTTGTTTTCATAAATTAATGCAGGCGCATCAATATTATTGACGGCAACATCAATATCTCCATCGTTATCAAGATCGGCACAAACAGCTCCGTTTGAAAACGTGGGAATGCTGCCATCGATAAAATTCTTTTCATCAGTAAAAGAGGCGTCACCATTATTCTTAAAAAATTTATCCGGCAATTTTATAACAGGAAATTTATCAATGAGTGCAAGATCTTTCTCGCGGAAATTATTTTCCTGTATTTTCTGCTGCACATCACCGTTAGAAACAAAATTTATATAGTCAATATCATTTAAACGTTTTGGAATACCATTAGAAACAAAAAGGTCTTTATATCCATCATTATCAAAATCGAAAAATAAAGGTGACCAACTCCAGTCAGTAGCTGCAACTCCGCTATAAAGCCCAATCTCACTAAAAAGACCATTTCGCAAATTCAACTGCAAATTGTTGCGGGTATATTGATAGCTATAACCAATACTTAGTTTATAATTGAAAATATCATACGCACCTTCGCTGAGCGATCTTTTAAGAATGTACGGATCAGACGAAAGCATGTCAGTGGACATAATTTCGGGATAACCATCGTTAGTGATATCTGCCATGTCAACACCCATAGAAAACTGGCTTGTATGCATTAATCTTTCCTGGCCTTCTTCCTTGAAAGTTCCGTTCTTTTGGTTGATATAGAGATAATCATTTTCGTGAAAATCATTGCAAACATATATGTCGGGATAGCCGTCGTTGTTTACATCAGCGACTGAAACTCCAAGTCCGTAGCCTATTGCAGAGCTATTTATTCCTGACTGCTTTGTAATATCGGTAAAAATGTTTTGAGTATTTGAACTACCTGCTGCGCCCGAATTGTTCTGATACAACCGGTCTCCCGATAAAGCATTATATGTTCCGGTAAATTGATTGCGTGGTTGAAAATTACCGTTTTCGTGAACCGAATGATTGAGTAAAAACATATCAAGGTCGCCATCTAAATCATAATCGAAAAAAACAGCTTGCGTGCTGAAACCGGAGAAATCCAAACCATACTCATGCGCTTTGTCTGCGAACACAGGTATTCCATTTTTATCCAGGCCCTGATTAATCAGTAATTGATTTTTGCTGTGCAAAGTTTCATAGTTGCCGACCCTGCATACATAGATATCCAATAAGCCATCGTTATTTATATCAACCACTGAAATTCCGGTAGTCCAACCTCCATCGTCCGGAATTTTAGCTTCATTACTTACGTCGCTAAACCTTAGGCCGCCCTTATTCAGGTATAATTTATTTTCTCCCTGGTTTGATCCAAAAAACAAATCTATTAATCCATCATTATTAAAATCGCCTGCGCCAAGCCCGCTCCCATTGTAGAAGTAGATATATTTAAAAAGATTGAATTGCTGGTTGTAGGTGAGATGATTGTTGAAATCCAGTCCAGTCCTTTGACTCGTTAAAACTTCAAATAAAAAATTCCCGTTTTTTTTTCCTGATCTGCAAGAAACTAAAAGCGTTAACATGGATAATAATATCGAAGTATATATGCCTGAAAATCTCTTTGAAATCATTGTAGTTTACCTGTGGCATTTTTTATCTTATACAAAACAGGAACCTGGTCGTTTATAGTTAACAAAAGGAATCTCGCTCCCCTGCCGGTTATTATTTTAATGTCCTTTACTTCGCCCGTTATATTGAGGCCTGACGATTTGTGATCCATTAGGTTAAAATGACTACCATCAACATTGATAAGCACGTCTCCAAAGCCGGCATCAAGGCGCCCGAATTGTGGTGGAAATTCAAATTTGTTTTCACCAAATACGAGATCCACTTTATTGTCATAATTTATATCAACAGCTGCAATCGCATTGATGTTGGATACCTGGAGCATAGCGGGTAACTTCTGAATGGTAAACTTTCCATTGCCATTATTAAATGCAATAATTGAGCTACAATAATTAAACGTATCCACAGAAGAATTCTTAATAAGGTTATCACTGAATAACTGTTGAATGGATTTCTTTGCAAAGTCAGTGTAGTTGAGATTCAATTTTCTTAATGAAGGAAATTGGTCAGTAATATCTTTCTTTAAAAAAACAGGAACATCTCTTCCACTAATCGTTCTTGTTAGGAAAGGGTCAGGCGTTCCATTCTGATCATAGTCGTTGATCCATAATTTGACTGGTCTTGTTGAATCCGGTGTCAGATAAAAATTTTCTCCAATGTTTCCTAAGATTAAATCCTGCTTGCCATCACCATTAATATCTGTAACTGTAACTGTTTGCCACAAACCATATAAATTTTCCAGGTGAGTGCCTTGTAGTTTATCAAATGTTTTTCCGTTGAAAGAAAATATTTTTGGTGACATCCATTCTCCTGTTATGATCAATTCCTTTTTATTATCGCCATTTACATCAGCCCATGCTGCTCCGGTAACCATTCCGGCATTTGCTATTTCTGAATTCATTGCATCGGCCTTGTCCGTGAAATGGCCAAGGCCATCATTTACGTAGATGTAACTCACCGGAGTCATTCCGTAAGATAAAGGAACGCTTCTACCGCCGACAAACAAGTCTTGATCTCCGTCCCCATCAAAATCATTGGCGATAGCCACAGAGATGTTCATGTTATTTTTTGGGAAGGCATCGTTCTGGATTTTAAAATTGCCCTTGCCATCATTAAGGTACAAGCGTTGCTGTAATTGGCGGCTGTTTGGCAAAAAATTATTGCCCCCGGGGCCTATAAATAAATCAAGGTCGCCGTCACCGTCTGCGTCAAAAAATAAGACTGCCACATCTTCAAAGTCAGCATAATCATTAAAAATTTGTTCATTTTTTTTCACAAATCCATTCAATGTTTGCAGGTATAGCTGACCAGGCTGATTCTTTGCTCCGCCAATATAAATGTCTTCAAGCCCATCTCCATTCACGTCTCCTTTAGCAATATGAGGACCTTCTCTCGACAGCATTTCCGGCAAATTTCTTTGCTGATAAAAATCAACAAAATCATCTTCGTGATGCTTTTCAAATAAAGCATTTACGGGCTGCAACAGCGGTTGGACGACAGGTTGATCGCTAAAATAATTTTGCCCTTTTTGTAATGGCTGTTGTATCACCATTAGTTTGTTTAAAGCGGGATTTTGATATTTCGTGTAAGTTCTGTCAGGCCATATTATAATGAGTGAATCAACCGTTGATTGTTTGCCCAATCCTATAACCTGCTTATAATCTACTGATGATTGAAACCCTCTCCCCGGCACTACTTCCCGTGAATAGACCTGGTCACCCTTGTAAATCTTAATTTTACTTCCTATTGCAAAAGTATTTTTCTCAATGCCCTTTAGTAAAATGCTTAAATAATTATTTCCGTTTTCTTGCTTTGCATGATTTTGATAAATAAAAGATGGCTGGTTAACATTATTTACAACAAGATCGAGATCACCATCATTATCGAGATCGCCATAGGCAGCCCCATTAGAAAATGAGGGCTGCGTAAATCCCAATGCGACGCCTGCGTCGGCAAATCGAAGATTTCCTTTATTGAGGTAAGCTTTGTTTAATAAGGGATAAGAAGGCATCTTTTTGATGATCCCATCTATTTCTTCTTTTTTACCTGTTAGAGCCATCTTCTGAATAACATCATTTGCAAAAAACTCAATGAAGTCCTGGTTAGTTACGTCATGATTGATTCCATTACATATGTACAGGTCATTAAAGCCATCATTATTCATGTCGAACATCAATGCTCCCCAACTCCAGTCTGATGCAGATACGCCGCTATAGTGACCCACGTCTAAAAATTTTCCATCTTTATTATTTATTTGCAATGCATTTTGCATAAACTGGTGATAAAAGCCCTGCCTCTCCTTTAGCCTATAGACATCTATGTTGTCAAACACTGAGGTCGTCTTTAACCTGTAATCGTCATCGGGAAGCATATCAGTAGTAAATATATCAGGATAGCCATCGTTGTTTATATCTCCCATATCGGCGCCCATTGAAGCCAAACTTGTATGCTGTATATATTGTTCCAGTTCGTCCTTGTAAGTACCATCCCGCTGATTTATATACAAATAATCTCTTTCAAAAAAATCGTTGGATACGTATATATCAGGGTAGCCGTCACCGTTTACATCACCGATATTCACTCCCAGCCCGAAACTTATGAGACTATTATGAATTCCTTTTGCAAGTGTGACATCCACAAAGTTTCCATTATCATTTCTTAATAAGCGATTACCGCCGCCTTTTAGAAAATCTTTCACCGGCCAGTCTTTTGAAGGCAGGTCACGCTTATTAGCGTAGTTCAAAGTATTTACAGGAATGAAACTATTGTTGATGATAAAGCAATCTAAATCTCCATCCAAATCGTAATCAAAAAAAGCGGCGTGAGTCGAGTAACCGGAATCATTTAAACCATATTGTTTGGCTTCTTCAGTAAAGGTGAGATCATGATTATTGATGTATAATTCATTTTCCTGGCCGATGCCTTTTTGATACCCGGCATAGCACACATAAATATCCAGGAATCCATCTCCATTTACGTCTGCCATTACTACTCCTGTCGCCCACTTCCCTTTATTGATCAATCCGGCTTTAGCACTTATATCTTCGAATTTGAAATTACCTTTATTAAGATATAATTTATTTGCCCCCTGGTTTGAAGTAAAAAAAATGTCAGATAATCCATCATTATTTACATCACCAATCGCAACACCGGCGCCATTGTAAAAGTTTCGATAAATAAGAACATTAAAATCTTTTGAATCAACAACCTTGTTTTCAAAATTTATCCCGGTATTTTCTTCAAGAGTGAAAAGGGGAGTTTGCTTTGGCTTTTGGGTGCAAGCAGTGAAGTATATAAAAATAACTGAACAAAGAAATAAGAAACCTTTTGACCCCATATTGATAAAGCAAAAAAAGGCCATTTTTTTAAATGACCTTTTTAAATTTTATTTAAAAAAATATTAATTAATAACCTGGATTCTGAGTTAGATTAGGATTAACCGCTAACTGGCTGCTTGGTATTGGAAATAATAACCTTGAAGCGTCAGTGGCCGGTTTGTCAGACCACACTCCCAGGAATTTACCAAACCTGATCTGATCTTGTCTTCTCCAGCCTTCCCAATACATTTCCCTGCCTCTTTCATCATACATATCGTCAAGAGTAACTGATGCAAGTGGTGTGGCGCCACGTTTTACACGCAACAAATTCACTGTAACCAAAGCTCCTACAGCATCGCCAGACCTTAATTGTGCTTCTGCTTTCATTAACATTACATCTGCTAAACGGAAAATAACATAATCATTATTGCTCTGAGCATCTTTATGCGGGTAGTCATATGGGTACTTGATAACGCGTATGCCTGTTACTTCCAAATCATTTCCCATTTCTCTAAGTGCAACGGTTCTTGTGAAAGCCAACGGATTTCCTTTTCTATCTTTGAGAGCAACATCACTTGTGAGATCATACTGTTGACCAATCAAAAATCCAACATTAACTCTGTGGCCTGGGTTTGGTAAACCTGCAGGATAACTATAGTATACCCCTCTTCTTTGATCAGTAGCTTCAAATTTATCATAAAAATCAGAAAGGGTACTAAACCCATTCCATCCCGCAGGATTCATATTGTAATGGCTCACTGCAAATGTGCTGGCATTTACACCACCACCCCTATCACCATTTTGATCATATAGTGTAAAAATATTTTCCGTTGCTTTTACATCATTATCCGGGGCGAAAATATCGAAGAAATTAGTATTCAAAGAATACTTGTTGCTTGCAATTATTTGATCCGCTAAAGTGATCACCTGACCCATGTCACCTGCATCGAAGGTAGGTGTAGCCCTGTTAGCATAAACACCTTTATTAAGATACACCTTCATCAATAATGTTTTAGCCGCATTTTGATTCGCAGTATATGCCGGTCCAGTATTTGGAAGATCATTTATTATTCCATTTAATTCGGTGGTTAAAAAATCTACCACTTCCATGCCTTTTAATGTCTTAGGTAAAATTTTATAGTTAGACAAATCTTCCCTGTACGGAACCTGGTCCCATCCATCCAATACCTGGTACATAGAAAATGCTCTGATAAACCTTGCTTCTGCAGCTTGCTGCGGTGAAGGGCTGAACTGCAGCACATTTGAAGCAGCAAATTCAGAGCCTAACAGGCTGTTGAAAGCACCTGCCAGAAAATCATGATCAGCATTCCATGCTTGTGTATGTAGTGCTCTCCACAGGCCATTATCATCCCAGTCGGGCCCCCTTGTTGGAGCGATCGCTTCATCAGAAGTAATTTCAGAAGCATTCCATAGATTACCCTGAGTTATGTCGTCATAAAGCGTATTATAAGCGCTGGTAAGTAACTGACCCGGCGTAATGCTTGCTGAATTATTTTGCTCCAACTCACTTCTAAATCTTTCATCGAGCTTAGTGCATGAAAACAGCACCACCGTGACAAATAAAGCCAGCCAAATTTTGATATGTTTCATAAATAAATAATTTTAAACTATAAAGAGAAATTTACACCAATTTGAAAAGTCCTTGCTGACGGGTAGGGCACATATTCAACGCCTATTGAAGGAATGCCATTAGCGTCTGCATCTGTGCTTACCTCAGGATCAAACCCTGTATACTTGGTAATTACGAATAAATTTTGACCAGTGATTGAAATATAAACATCTCTGAAATTTTTTCCGATGTTACCAACTCTGTAGCCTATGCTGGCGTTGGCCATTTTAAGATAATTACCTTTTTCCAGGTTGCGGGTAGATGGTGCCGGAGCATTTGAAATGGCCTCCATTACCGAACCGCCAAGAATATTTTTCGCAATATTTCTTGTGCCAAGATTACCAATGCCTAACACAGATGCTGCCGTATTGTTGTAGAGATAGTGTCCGAATGTACCGTTCATATTGATAGCTGCCGTAAATTTCTTATAGCTAAGATCCGTGAAGATACCTAATAACATTTTTGGATTTGGGCTACCTACATAATATAGTGTGTTTCCATCATCTGTGTAAATACTTTGACCGGTTGCCTTATCTAATCCTTCGTATTTCCTCAAATACCACACATTCAGAGGTTGCCCGGCAACCACTCTTTGACCAAGTACATTTGAAAAGCCCTGGCCTTGCAATGCGCCTGTCTGGTAGAATCCGGCTAAACCATTAACCACATTATGAAGGAATGAAGCATTACCGCCAATATTCCAATTCAAATCTTTCTTGCTTATTACAGATGCATTTAAAGAAATTTCAACACCGTCGTTTACTACGTTTCCGGGCAAATTCACCCAAATCTTACCGCCGGGTGCCGGTTGAACGATATTTTGTTCAAATAAAACATCTGTGGTCTTTTTATAAAAATAATCAACAGAGCCGCTCAACTTATTGTTTAAAATACTAAAGTCGATACCAGCATTAGTACTTGTAGAAGTCTCCCATTTCAAGTCCTCGTTTCCGTAGTTTAACTGGGAAATAGTTTGCTGGCCAAAACCGAATCTATTACGGGACGCACCGGAAGGAAATTCCTGGTTACCAGTCTGACCCCAAGTTAGGCGAAGTTTAAGATTATTGATGAGGCTGCTATTCACAAGAAACTTTTCTTGTGAAACGTTCCAGGCAACACCAATTGAGGGGAAATATCCATATTTATTGTTTTTCCCAAACCTGGTAGAACCATCAGCCCTGAAAGTCCCTGTAATCAAATACTTGTCTTTATAATTGACGATTGCCCGACCAAAAAATGATTGAAGTTCGGTGGTGGGTGATGCAAACGATCCAATACCTCTGCTGTTTTGGCTGCTGTACCCAATAAAGTCATAATAGTTCAAGCCCACATTCGGGAAATCAAGTCCGGTCTGCCCACTTTCTCTCGTATCATATTTTAAATATTCGTGGCCGAGTGTTGCATTTAGATTCAAGTCTGAACTAATCTGCTTTACGAAATTCAGCGTATTCGTAACCTGGGTATTCGTGATCTCCTTATTTCCAAGTGACGCTAAACCCCTGTTTTCAACACCCTGGTTATTTAAAAGCCTGTTTATTTGTTCCCTTAAAAAGCCAGACTGACGATTTACACTATAAATCAGCTTATATTCAAGATCGTTGGTGATTTTATAAGAAGGAGAAATACTCGCGATCACTGTGTTAACCCTTTGCTTGTCCTGGAAATATCTTAATTGGGCGAGAGGATTAACCGTAGTAGATCCCACAGCCGGATCTATCCACGCAGAATCAGTTCCTGGCTTAATTAAAGGATGGGTTGGATTCCATTGAAGGGCTTGGGCAATTACGTTACCCGTGAATCCAACAAAGGAGTTATTAAATATTACATCTTCATCGGTTTGAGTTACTAAAACGTTGAAGTCAAGACCAAGCCTTTTGTTCTCTAAAAACTTGAAGCTACTGGTTAAATTCGCTGTAACCTTTTTTAGATCCGTGGTATTAACTATACCTTCCTGATCAAGGTATCCTGCAGAAATCCGATAATGAGCATTGTCGGCACCTCCACCAACAGCCACATTATAATTTTGAGTAACAGCAGTGCGGGTTATAGCATCAAATGCATCAACACTACTTCCAAAGTCTCCTGAAGTGAGCCCATAATCTTTCAAAGCCTTGCGATATTCATCTCCGCTTAAAACTTTCAATCTCTTAGCGACATTAGAAATACCTGCGGATGCACTTGCAGTTACCTGCGGAGCACCGGCTTT
Organism: Ginsengibacter sp.; assembly: GCA_040007325.1. Lineage (GTDB taxonomy): Bacteria > Bacteroidota > Bacteroidia > Chitinophagales > Chitinophagaceae > Ginsengibacter. Next base: position 12,722 of record JBDTVF010000021.1, read on the forward strand.
ACCCCTCTTGGTTGTAATAAGTACTACGCCATTCGCACCCCTTGAGCCATAGATTGCAGTTGCCGAAGCATCTTTTAATATATCAATACTGGCTATATCATTTGGGTTCATGAAGTTGAGCGGATTGGTTCCATTATCACCTTGACCACCCGCCCTTGCAGAACCTCCTGACAAAGGAATTCCGTCAACTACGAATAGAGGGGAGTTTCCTGATCTGATAGAAGAGGATCCACGTATACGAATTGTGGTAGAACTACCCGGTTGGCCCGTGTTATTAATTACAAGAACACCGGCAGCTTTACCTTGTATCAATTGATCCGGAGCTGTGTAGGTTCCTTTATTGAAATCTTTAGCCTGAACTTGCGCAACTGCCCCCGTCAGATCCTTCTTACGTGCACTACCATAACCGATAATCACTACATTTTCCAATGCCTGGTTGGTTGTTTCCATCACAACAGCAACCTTGGAAACACTTAGAATACTTACTTTCTGTGTTTCAGAACCTACATAACTTATTTGTAATTGTTTTGCGGTAGCGGGAACATTAATTGAAAAAGTTCCGTCCGAACCCGATCTGACACCTGTCTTTTCCCCAACGACGATTACAGAAGCATCGGAAAGAGGAGTTCCCTCTTTTGACATCACAGTACCTGTGATTGTTCGTTGTGCAATTGTTTGAAGGAAACAGAAGCACATTAAAGTCATACTGAGCAGCAGTTTTTGTCTCATAAGCTTTCGTAAATTTTTATTGTTAAGTTTTAAGTCGTGTAATTTACACACATTTGTTAAATAAATACCAAAATGTAAAAAAAATATTACTCGTCTCTGACAATTTCAAAATTCTTGATTTCTGTAATTATTTGATTTACAAGCAAGCAAATTGGCTTCATATACAAAAGTGAGGAAACTTAACATAAGAGTCTTCAACTTTAAAAATAGCTGCTTCAAGTTAAAAATTAACGGGGCTGATCAAAACCACTACTTATTTACAAGCTAAGAGTTGTAAGCTAAGAAAACGTTCTTATAAATTACAAATGCTCCATATCCTACACATAGTATCGCAGAGATCATTATAAGGGTTGCCTGTAAGCTTTTGGCTTTAAGAATCCGGCGGGAAAAAGGTATGCTAAAAAGACCAGCCGCGAAGAACATTCCCGCAACTGAGCCTAATCCAAATACAATTAAATATATAATCCCATTAAACGCTTCTCTGATTTGAAACATAACCATAAGGATCAGGGCACCACTTCCCGCAAGACCGTGAATGAGGCCTACGCCATAGGCTAATGAATGAGGGTGCGCATGCTCCGTTGTATCGCCAATATGTACATGTAAATGTTCGTGGTGTTCGTCCGTGCCATGGTCATGGCCGTGTCTATGAATAACAATTCCTGCCCCTGGCAACAATTTCCTTAAGCGGTAAAGGCCCAATACTATCAACATTAAACCAACCAATGCTTCGAGGTAATGAAAATTGGCGGGTGAAATATTTACTCTGAATATTAATACGAGAATCCCAATAAGCACAATAGTAGATGTATGCCCAAGCCCCCAAAAAATTCCATCTTTTAATGACATCCTGATATTATTTCTTCGCGATACAATATTGCTTACTGCCAATAAATGATCTGCTTCAAATGCATGCGCAAACCCCGCATAAATTGTAAGCAAAAGTGGGAAAGCATTCATATATTCTCTTCAATTATCGATAGGTATCACCCGATGCCTGTTCAACACAGTTTGTGTTATACAATTTTTGTTCTGTACGGGTCTCGTGTCAATTGAATATTAAAGTACACAACAATGAATAGCAATTTAGAAAACAATTTCTAAACAGGCATTATTTATTCTTAAGATAAAATCAGGGACTAATAAGAGATCAGGTAATATTCAATTTCTTATATTCCCGTTTCCCTTTGGGAGTAAAATACGGATAAAGTAAATTCCAAAGTGATTGCTTAAAATATAATTCTTTGACCGGCTTACTTCTTAATATTTGCTGCGGAATTCGATAATTTAAAGTAAGCAACACAGAATTGGCCAGAAGGTCATAGGCCTCATCAAAATCGGCCTTTTTTAGATTCCCGTTTTCCACGTTAGAGTTGATACTATCGCTCAGCCGTTGCAACATCTTATTATTAAGCCGCTGCCATACCTTTTTAATCTTTGGATAGGTGCGCTCTATTTCCCAGAAGTTATTCAGGTAAAACCCATTTTCCTGCTGAAAATTATAAATTGCTGTGAAGTAGTCATCAACTGTTTTTAAACTCTCAATACGCGACTTGCCGGAATGAAGTACTGCAAGTTCGCGTAAGAGCTCGTTATACACTTCTTCAACTATTACTTCTTTATTTTTAAAATGATACGCAAGGTTTCCGATACTGATACCGGAATTGTCAGCAATTTGCTGAAGCCTTACGTTCGCAATTCCTTGCTCAAAAAAAAGTTTTTCCGATATTTTCAGAATGCGCTGCTTTGTAGTTAACATCTAATATTTATAAGAGAATTGATTACTAATTGCCCGTTCTATACACAATGTTTTAATTGAATTTAGAAAAGATTTTCTAAATTAATATTTATCAGGCAAAAAAATAAATAATATTAGATCTAATATTAGACTGAAATGATATTTTTTATAGCGGGAACAATTTAATATTTAAAAACTTTTCCATTCACCATCACTTCCTGCGTTTTTTCATCAAACGTTGCTTTATAACCTGTGTGTATAGCTGCATTCGTCATGATGTTTGCGACCGAGTGAGCATACCCTGCTTCAACAGGAGCGTTAGGTTGTTTGCGGCTTCTCACACATTCCATCCAGTTTCGTACGTGGGCAGATGTTAGTGAGTCACCGCCTGTATTTGCTCCAGCCTCTACTTTCACTGATTTTTCACTAAGGTCCAGCTCAGGCAGAAGATTAGCATGCATTCCCATTTGTTGTGCCATCTTTTCTGTAAGGCCGCCTGCAGGCGAAATTTTATTGGTATTCAAATTCATTTCACCACCATTGGAATAATAAATTTCTGCAGGGTTTTCATCGCCATTATCCATGCGCGACATGAAAACTACCTGGAAGCCAGTGGATGGATCGTCTTGTGGGCCGTAATCAAAAACCGCGGTAGTTGTATCCCAGTTTCTCCTGCCATCTTTCCACATATATATTCCTCCATTTGCAGTCACGCTTCTTGGATGTCTTAAACCGGAAAACCAATGCACAGTATCAATTTGGTGACTCATCCATTGGCCAGGCATACCGGATGAATAAGGCCAGAATAATCTATATTCCAAATATTTTCTCGGATCAAATGGCTCAAAAGGTCTGTTCAGCAAATATCGTTTCCAATCGAGATCCTCCTCTTTACACTTAGCCACGAGCGCAGGGCGGCGCCACCTTCCTGGTTGATTCACGTTCCACGTTAACTCAACCATTTTAATAGGGCCGAATTTCCCGGATTGAATGAAATCTGCAGCAGCTTTATAATTGGCGCCGCTTCTTCTTTGCGAGCCAATTTGTACAATCCTGTCCGACGATTTTATCGCTTTAAGAGCCGCACGATTATCGTCCATCGTTTCAGCAAATGGCTTCTCGCAATACACATCGCATTTCGCATTCACAGCTTCCTTGGCTAACAACGCGTGTTGAAAATCTGCCGTGCTTAAAAACACGCCGTCTATTTGTTTCTTATCGTATAGTTCATCGTTATTGCGGCAGGCAATAATATCATGACCCATCTTTTCCTTCAATAAGTTTTGCCCTTCTTCGCGCCTTATTTTCCAAAGATCAGAGACGGCAACAATATCAAAGTTGAGCTCTTTATAATGATTCATAAAACTTGGCAGATGCGACTGCCGGAAACGGTCAGAAAAACCGACAACACCTATTCTGACACGGTCATTTGCGCCGAGGATATTTTTATAACTTTTTGCACTAATACCTTTTGCGGCGAGTAATGTACCGGCAGCAGCGAGGGTGGATTGTTTAATGAAATAACGACGCGAATTTTTAGGCATGATACAAATAATTTATTTTAGAAATGATAGTGGTATATATCCGCTATTTATTAATTGATATAAAGTCAAAGGCAATGGGTAGTTTCAAATTTTGATTTTACAAAACTTTTATTTTAATACTCCTAAAAGAAACACTCGTTCCATGCTCCTGCAAAAGTATGTGGCCTTTAGGAGCCATGCCGAAATCAGGCCATACAACATATTTACTTTTTGCCACCAAAGCATAATAATATTGAGCTCCGCGTTGGTATTCCAAAACCTTCCAACCATTGATCCAATGCTCTACCCATCCATCAGGGCTTACAACAATCCTTCCCCGGTTCCATTCTCCAATTGGCAACTTCTCTCTGCGATGGCCATTTCCATCAAGTATTTTTTTTGATGGTATCATATCGTAGAGCGATGCCTGTGTTCTGTTACCTATAGAACCCAACTTCGCATCAGGATGTTTATCGTCATCAAGAATCTGGTATTCCAGGCCAATAGCAGATCCCTTATTCTCTTCTTTTTCTGTAACAAAATATTTTACGCCGCTGTTAGCTGTATCTGTAATCCTAAATTCAAATTGCAAATCGAAAGCTCCATATTCATCGTTAGTAACTATATCTCCTCCATTCGCCGATTCAGCTCCGTTGGTTCCTCTTACATTGAGTGTTCCATCTTTTACATACCAAACCTTGTCCGGAAAATAATCTTTGTAAGCACCGCGCCATCCTTTAGTAGTTTTTCCGTCCCATAATAATTTAATACCAAGTTTCTTTTCATCATCAGAGAGATTGTTAGGAATCATATTGACTACAAAAATGGAATCCGGTGGTGAAGGTTTTAAATTTTTAGTTTGGATGCGAACATTTCTCCAGCGAATTTCTTCACCGGCATTCTTCTGGTCTTCCACCTGGTGCACCTGCAAAGCGATAAAACCTTTAGGGGTCATATCATCTATAAGGTGAGCGCAGGGAATTCCGTTTACCCATGTACGTATGCTCGTACCTATACATTCTATGCGATAATGATTCCACTGATTGTTTTTGAAAGCTCCCTTAGCTTTCGGGTTGTATTCCATTGGGTAAAGCCAACCTCTTCGGGCCTCATCATAAATGCCGCCACTCCATGCCCTGTCGGATGGATCAATTTCCATTTGGTAGCCGTGCACCCTTTCAGGTGTTTTAAGATCAGTAACATGACAAGTATCATTGGCATCTTTTATTTCACTGCGAAACTGGATACCAGAATTCATATTACTATTCACTTTAAAATCTGTTTCAAAAATGAAGTCGCCGTACACTTTGTCGGTTGCCAAAAAACTATTCGGTGTATTTGCTACCGTTGTTCCAATGATTTCTCCATCTTTCACTTCATATTTGGCTTTACCATTTAACTGTTTCCAACCGCTAAGATCTTTACCATTAAAGAGATTGACCCATTGTCCCTGTACTGAATAAACCGAGATAAAAGTGACAATAAAGCTGACGAAGTATTTCAAAAATTTTAAACGCATATTTTTTCAATTAAAATTTGATTTGTTCAAAAGTAAATAAATAAGACTTTTTTGAACCACTAAATATTACATTCTATTTTTGCTTAAAAATTTTATTGAAGAATTAGCTCAATTCACTTTTCTATATTTAGTAGCGATATAATCTGTAAAGTCAGGTTCTATTCCCTGTTGCCTTATGAGCGTCTGAATTTGCGCCCGGTGATGAATCGAATGGTAATTTAACTGAAGTGCAATATCTTTTGGACTTGCCGCCCATTGCGAACCATCAAACCCGACAAATGTCACCTCTTGAGATAGCTCTTCGTCTGTATGTGATTTCAGGAAACGTATCCAACTTTGAAGACTTTTATCCCATTCCTCTTCAAGTTGAGTAAAATCATAAACTGGTTGCCACCAATCCATTTTTTCATAGCCTTCCTGGTGGTTAATTCTTGCCAGCCATTTATATTGACAATTTATCAAGTGGCTGAATAATTTTATGCTCTCCTGTTTGTCCGGCAGTTCACCGATTTTCTCCAGCAACTTTCTATTCGCCTGGTCATTAAAGTTGAAAGTATCTTTTAAATAATCTTTCATGTGCATAGCTTGGATTTCTTTTGTTAGTATGAGAAATTGCCTGCGATGTCAATTCCTGATCCTGGTTTCCTGTTCAACATAAAAATAATAGCTTTTTGCTTTAGATCTTTGACTCAACCACTCATTAATGACTATAACGGGTACCGATATTCCAACATAATATAAATCAACTATTGCATATATTAGAAGCATAAAACCCACAAGATCAGCACTTGATATAATATTTACATCGTGCGAATTATATGATAATGCAAGGCCGGCCGCCGCTATACCAGCACCTGCAATAACGGCTACAATCGTAAAGTTTTCCGTGAATAAAAATGTCTTTATCTCAGTCTTTTAAAGTTACCGTCAAAACTTTATTGAAAGTGAAATTTATTTTGAGAGAGCCAAAACGGAAAGCAATTACTAAGGATCATGTAAGATAATCTGCATGATGTAACTAAATAAAAATACCCCGCATTGGCGGGGCAGTTTTTGGAATAATTTTAAATTCCAGGGGTAATGATCTTTTACAGGATTAATTGGAAGTGCCTTTTAAAGGGCTGGTCTTTCTTTGGATATAGCGTTTTACATGTTTTTAATTAAAAAAGAAGTTGACTGATATTGGATCGTTGATGGTTTTAAACTGGATTTGGATATAAATTCTTATTGGATTGTTGTCCCGAAGTTTCGGGATAATTAATGCTTTTTAATTTATCAATCAACTTCTGGAACAAAGATACACGAACAGGGCTTTCATGTAAAGAGCATTATTGCTGAATTATGTTTGCATCAATTTTACGGCGCAGGTAGTAAAAACACGAAACTCTGGCAGGTAGATTTATAGAATATTGTTTTGTTTTACACGTGGAAATTAAAAAAGTCTTCATGGCCAAATTAAGAAACTGGCTGATTCTTTTTTGTATAACTCTCTCGTTCTCTGCAACACATGCCCAGGAAAAAACTACGTCAAGATTTAACGTAATTGCCCTATATGAAAACGGGGGCCACCATATTCTTTATTCGGCAAGAGCTAAAGTCTGGTTAGACCAATTAGCCGCAGATAGTGGCTTTGCGATCGATTACATCCGAAATACTGATACGATAAACGATACTTTTTTATCGAGATACCAATTATTTATTCAACTTGATTATCCACCTTACGCATGGACTGCAAAAGCAGTTACAGCCTTTGAGCGGTACATAACGGAAGGGCGCGGAGGCTGGATAGGATTTCACCATGCAAGCTTATTGGGTGAGTTGACAGTTACCCAATGTGGCAATGGTTCTCGGTTTTTATGGGCGATATCGTTTATAAAAATTACATCCCAACTTTTTCATCAGCGATGGTGAATGTTGAGGACAGTGCTCACCCTATAATGAAAGATATATCGGCTTCTTTCCAGGTTGAGAACGAAGAATGGTATATATATAACAAAAGCCCACGCGGACGGGTACATGTAATTGCAAGTGCTGACGAGTCGACTTATCACCCGGACTCAAAGATCAAGATGGGCGACCATCCGGTAATATGGAGCAATGAAAATGTTGCCGCACGCAACGTGTATATTTTTATGGGCCACTCACCAGACCTGTTCAACAATCCTTCTTATACGGCAATATTTCGCAACGCTATTTTTTGGGCGGCAAGTAAAAATTAGAAACGGCATTTTCAACGCTTTTTAAAATACTAATGCCTATTGATGAAATGATATTCCCTGGCTCCTATAGGCATAAATATTGCGATTGTGGTTTCTTGCCGGAATCCATTGGGGCGATTTTTGCATTACGGCAAGTGCTATCTTATCAAATTGCGGATAAAAAGGAGTACTTACATAACTCTCTTTTATTTTACCATCTGTGCCAATCACAAAATTTACAACGACTACTGCCGAATCCGAATTCACAATTTTATACTGTTCCGGGAAATATAAACCCTTATACACATATTTGGACCATGCCTTTGGCCCGCCCGGGAATTCTGCTTCTCTATCATTGTTTGTTGTATCAGTCATCGCATTTCCATTTTCGTCAAAATATTGTTTATCTATCAGCTTTCCTTCTTTGTAAATTTCGAGGGAACTTAATTTTCCATTACTGTGAAAATATTGCCATCTGCCAATTGCTTTTCTGCCAGCCTCATAAACGCCTGCAGTGCCCGGCATACCGTTGTCAAACCATCGTATTTCCATACCGCTGCCATCGGGATTAAAAACTGAAGAATCTCTGGGAAAACCATTTTGATACCACGACATGTTTGTACCACTTCGGTTCCCATTTATATAAAAAGCAGAATCTTCCATCATTCCATCAGGATAAAAACTTAACCATAAGCTATCTTTTTTACCTTCTATATAATTGCCGGTTTCCTGGATCATTCCATTTGGATGATAGTAATGAAACTTGCCTATCGAAATTTTACAAGCTGAGTCCTTGTAATTGCCATCCATCTGTAACATTCTTTCGTGAATAAAATAATCCCTTCTGTGCCAGCCCGAATCAGTCTTTTGTATAACTGAAAAAAACCTTGCTGCGTCCGGTGTTGTTTCTTTCCATAAATAGTTATAATATTTTTCAATCTTCTGTGCATTGGCAAATGAAGTTATCAGGAGCAGAACTGCAAAGAGCTTTGATTTCATGTTTCGAAAATATAAAAACATACAATCAACAGGCAGGGTGTTTTCACCTTTTTTCAAAATTTTTTTTACAAAAAAGCCCGCAGGTTTTGCGGGCTTTAATTAATTCATTCCAGGGTAATTTTTTTTCAAGGATACTCCGGATAAATTTTTCGGATTGTTTTCTTTGGATCTATTGGTTGGTTACAGGTATTGAATTTTTAAAAAGAGAAGTTGATTGATATCGGATTTTTAGTTTTCATGGATTTGGAAACGGGCTCCACTTTCAAAGGATCTGGATATTTTGATTAATGCTTTAACATCAATCAACTTCTGAGACAAAAATATCTTTCAACCATACCTTTTACAAGAGCATTATTGCTTAATTATACTTGTTCAGCAATTACTCTTTCATTCGTAAATACACTATTACACCTATAGCATAAGCCCGCTAAACGCAACTAGCATAACAAGAGAAGAACAATAAGTAAGTACTATTTTTTTGCTTGGGCAATAGGTTTGTTGTTGCGTGACCATTCGCTCCATGAACCTGTGTACAATGCCGGAATGCCAAGTCCAGCCTCATCCATAGCAAGAAGTGTATGGCAGGCAGTAACTCCGGATCCACAGTGCACGATTATTTGTGCAGGATTTATATCAGTTAAGAGGTGCAAGTATTTTTCCCTTAACTGAGCGTCGGGAAGAAAGTATCCGTTTTCATCAAGGTTGTATGTGTAAGGAATATTGATTGCCCCGGGAATATGTCCCGCAATTAAATCGATGGGTTCATAATCTCCATCGTAACGCATTTTTTCACGCACATCTATTACAGTAAATAAATCATCGGCTGCTGCTTGCTCAACCTGCTGCATGTTAAATGTCGGGAGTTGCCATTCAGACACGTGGTAAGGTTCTTTGTGAGCAGCCTTTTCTTCCCCGGATGAAGTAGGAAAGCCTGCTTTTATTGCTGCATTATATCCCCCGTCAAGCACCTGCACATCCTGGTGCCCAATAGCCCTTAGCATCCACCAAAAGCGAGCTGCCGCATTGGCGCCATTCTTATCATCGTATACCACGACTTGAGAACTATCATCAATACCAAGTTCGCCTGCCAGTTCTGCAAACGATCTTACATCCGGTAATGGATGCCTGCCGCCATTGGCAACATCTGGTTGTATATCCGCAAGCTGCTTTTCAAGATCAACAAAAACAGATCCCTTTAAATGTTTTTTCAAATACCTATCGTGTACATCAGCACCTGAGCGTGCATCGACCAATACAAAGTTTGTATCAGTATAAATTTTTACGAGTTCTTCTGCTTTTATGATAGGGCTATTTATGTTTGACATTTGTATTTATTTGTAAGAAGAATTATCTGGTTCATTTATCACTGGCATGCCTACCTCTTTAAGTTTTTTGTTAATCGCGGCAATTTCAGATTTTGTTTTATCCCAATTGTTATATAGCCTTTTTAATTCGATTTCATTTTTGAGAACGGCTTCATTAACCTGCGATGGCACCGGCATATCAGCCCCCTCGAGGTCTTCGAACAAACCGGTAAATGTCGCGTAAACTTGCGAAAAGCCTTTCAATTTATCGCCAGGATTTCCCTTATCCATTGTAGTTATTTTGTTATCGAAAGATTTCAAAGATGCGGCAAGTTCCCCGCTGGCTTTGGTACCTAAATCCTTTAATTGATTATGAAGTGAAACCGTCGCCTGCGAAATCCCGATGATCTTTTTCCTCGCCTCATAACATGTTATCGCAAGATCGTGCTGCTTCTGCAGTTCGGCTTTCGAAGTCTTAACCCTGGGATCCATCTTTATGGTAAGTGATTGGGAAAATACTTTTCCATCGATAGATAATTTCACCATATAGTCTTCGGGCATTACCCACGGAGAAGTCGGCCGCGGTGCGGTATTTTTATAAATTGCTGAAATAGGATAAGAAGGCGGTGTATTGATAGGTGTATAATGTAAATCCCAAATGAAACGATGAGTACCATTCGCCGCTGATAACAACTGCTGCGGGCGAATCCAGAATAAAGGAATATTCAAAGCCGATGCAGGAA
>JBDTVF010000022.1:0-22948 GCA_040007325.1 Ginsengibacter sp.
GGGAAATAAAGTGTTGCCATTAAAAAATACCGGCGGTGATTGCGTTATTGATCTCGCGGGCTTAAGACCAGGTGACGTGCCGGGGGAGTTGTTTGTGATAAAGATTAAGGATGGGTTGTAACTTTCATCCGGATCTTTTGATTGATTTGCAGGCTTGAACCGCCGGCCCTTTTGCCGCTAATAATCAAGTGGCTAAAATTGTTGGACAATATGAATACACTTTTATTCAAAAGTTATGGAACGATTAAAAAATATTTCATTCTGTGTACGCAAGCCAAAGACTTAGATAAAAGCAGTCTTACTTCTTATATTCATTGCGAAAACGTCCACAAACTTTCGAGTAGTCGTTCTCCTTTTTTTTCTATGCCTGAAAAGTAATTGCTGACTGTTATCCCGAAACAGACTGGACTAAAAATGCTTAAGGAGTTAAAGGCCTAAAAATTCAGTTAATTCGCAAATTAGATATCTCAAAATTTGCCTTTAAGAATCAGAGACAGTAAGGGTAAGCCTCCGTTGGCCCACCTTTCATTTCCACTGCTCCAAGCCTCCATCCGTAAGAGCGGGGATGTTCGTGGTTTTAAGGAGCATAGAATTGGAGGTGAAAGTCTTTTTCTAAAAACTCACTCTTTTCATGCAACAAAAATTAACTTCATGCTGTCAACTTAAATAACATTCGATAGGGGGAAAAAAAATTTTCGATCAGCAATCCGTATTAATGCTAAAATATATGAGAATTTTCCTGCTCTTTCTATGCGGTATTTTCACTTATTATTCATCCATCTCCCAGGGTGTAAGTAATGATTCCTTGGCAGCCGTTCAGTCAAAAGATATGGTTGCTTTTTACAATAACTATACCGATGGTAACGCACCTATATACAATGGCAGAGCTTATTTATACTATACATTCAAAATGGAAGGAACACCTTTCTATCATGATGATGATTTGTCAAAAGGTTGGATAAGCTATGATGGCAAAAAATATGACCCTGTTTCTATGCTTTATGATGTTACACGAAACGAAGTGGTTATTTTAATGCCTGACAGTAATTCACGTGCAGTTTTGCACAATGAATTTATAGATAGTTTTTGCCTTGCGGGGCATACGTTCATTAGCCTGCAAGAAGACCACGTTCAAAATATTTATAACACCGCTTTTTACGATGTGCTACACGATGGGCAGATCCAGCTTCTTGCAAGGCGAACCAAGCTGATGCAGGAAATTCTGAGAGACAACCCCGTGGTGACGTTGATTTCCCCAAAGGATTTTTTTTATATTCATAAAAATGGTTTGTATTATTTGGTAACCAATAAGAAAGATGTGTTTAGGGTATTGGCTGATAAAAGAAATGACATAAGAAAAATAATGCGTCGCCAACATATTAAATTAAACCGTAAAACTTTTGAAAGCACATTGACATCCGTGGTTACTTTTTATGACCAGGGAACCCATTAATATGAAAGCTATAATTTGTTTATTGATTTTATCTTGTTTGCTGTTCGCAAAAGACACATTTGCGCAGGAAGCACAAGGCAACGCGATCACAGGCAGTTTTAATGAAGCGCGTTTCAATGAATTCGTTCAAAAAGTAGAATCGCAAACCAATTTTCATTTTTACTATGACCCTTCCCAGTTTGACAGTATCGCTATTAACATTTCTGTAAACAATGCTTATCTGCCCCCGGTGTTGGATAAGATATTCAGTGGCACCGATTGGCACTATACAATCGACAAAGAAAATCACGTATTTATTACCAAAGGGTTTACACTCGCCCAGGAGCTTCCTTATGGTTTTTTTACCGGTAAAAAAGATACTTCGGTAACGATTGCTAAAAACGGATCTGCTACTCCAGGGTACATTACTAAAGTAAAAAATGAAACGGCTGAAATTTCTATTGAAAATAAATTATACGAGATAGGTATAAAAAGAAATGAGGTGCCGAAAGGAAGTGTAAACATTGCCGGTTATATTATTGATGCACAAACAGGCGAATCGGTATCTGGTGCATTGATTTACGTTGAGCATCCGCACGTGCAGGTTGCGAGTGACCAGTTCGGCTATTATTCTATTGTATTACCGGCAGGCCGCCACACGTTGAATATTATATCACCCGGTATGTTTGATGCAAAGCGCCAACTGATGCTTTACTCAGATGGAGAATTTGATATTGCACTCAATCAAAAAGTAGTTCAGTTAAAAGAAGTAATTGTAGAGGCCGGAAAAGAAAAGAATGTGCGCAGTACGAATATGGGGATGGATAAAATAAGCATCATTGCTATGAAGCAGGTGCCGGCAGTAATGGGTGAAGTGGATGTGCTAAGAACTGTTCTTATGTTGCCGGGCGTAAAGTCAGTAGGAGAGGCGAGTACCGGCCTTAATGTTCGTGGTGGCGCTACGGATCAAAATCTTATCCTGTTCAATGGTGCCAACATTTATAATCCTTCACACCTGTTCGGCTTTTTCTCTGCATTCGATGCAGATCTCATCAAAGATGTTACGCTTTATAAAAGTGCCATACCCGCAAACTTTGGTGGAAGAATATCTTCCGTGCTCGATATTAATTCCCTGGATGGAAATGATAAAAAGATTTCAGGATCTGCCGGCATTGGCCCACTAACGGGTAAGTTTACACTGGAAGGCCCATTGATAAAAGATAAGACAACATTTGCTGCGGGTGTCAGAGCCACTTATTCCGATTGGCTATTCAAGGTATTACCGAAAGAATATGAAAAAAGCAGTGCATCATTCGAAGATGCTACCATTCACATTAGCCATAAAATAAATAACAAGAATAATATTTATCTCAATGGATACATTAGTGGTGACAAGTTTAGTTTAAACAGCGATACCACTTATGCATATCATAATAAGAATGCGAATATAAAATGGAAGCATAGTTTTAATAACCGCTTCTATAGTGTGCTTACAGCAGGCATAGATCATTATGATTATAAAGTGTCGGCAGATGACAACCCGGTAAATGCCTATGAGCTTTCATATAAAATCAATCAATATAAATTCAATGCCGATTTCAGTTATTTTCTGAATAACAAACATAAAATAGTGTTTGGTGTAAACAGTCTTTATTATAATATACAATCCGGTACCTTTCTACCGCTTGGAAAAGAATCCCTGGTAGTTCCCGATATCATTGAGGCGGAGCAAGCACTTGAAAGCGCCGCATATATTTCAGACCAGTATAACATTTCGCCCAACCTTGCTTTGGAAGCCGGCATCAGGTATTCCCTGTATAATTACCTCGGGCCGAAACATGTCTTCACTTATCCATACGGTTTGCCAAGACAGGAAAGCAATATCACCGGAACAGAATTTTATCCATCGGGCAAAATAATAAAAACCTACGGCGGTCCTGAATACCGGGCTTCTGCGAGATTCACTCTTTCAGAAAATTCGTCCATCAAAGCTTCTTACAATACCTTGCGGCAATACATACAAATGATTTCAAACACTGCCACTATCGCACCTACAGATGTGTGGAAGTTAAGCGACCCGTATTTAAAACCACAAACAGGCGAACAGGTTTCACTTGGGTTTTATAAAAATTTCAAATCAAATACTATCGAAACTTCTGTGGAAGTCTATTATAAATGGATCAAAAATTATCTTGATTATAAAAGTGGAGCTATCCTTATTCAAAACCATCACATCGAAACAGATGTATTTGCCACCAAAGGAAAATCGTACGGAATAGAACTGCTGGTAAAAAAAGCGACAGGGAAACTCAATGGCTGGGTTACTTACACCTATTCGCGTGCTTTGATCCGTGCAAATGATCCGCTTGCTGGCGAAATAATAAATGGCGGAAATTATTATCCGAATAATTTTGATCAGCCACACAGCGCCAACCTGATTGGTAATTACCGCATCACGCACCGATATAACATATCATTAAATGTTGTCTATAGTACGGGCAGGCCTATCACGTTGCCAACAGCAGTATTTGACTATGGCGGTTCTGCAAGATTGCAATATTCTAACAGGAACGAGTACCGCATTCCAGACTATTTCAGAACTGACTTTTCGGTAAATATGTTAGGTGATCATAAAGTAAAACAGCGCACTCATAATTCATGGACATTCGGAATATATAACTGGCTCGGAAGAAAAAATGCTTATTCTGTTTATTATGTTTCGCAAAACGGTACGGTGAAGGGATATAAATTGTCCATTTTCGGTAGCGCCATTCCATTTATAACTTATAATATTCGGTTTTAAAATGAAGCTTAAATATTTATTCAAACAATTAGTGTTTGGTTGCTTATTGGCGCTTGTATTAAGTAACTGTAAAAATTCTTTCGACCCAATTCTAAAGCAAACAGATTTGAATTCGCTTGTGGTGGAGGGGTATATAGATGGTGCTGCACCCGCTGCCTTTAAGATAAGTCGTACCAGGATGTTGACAGTTGGCGACACAGCTGCACGCCGGTATGAATTAAATGCAATAGTGTCCATAGAAGATGACCAGCAAAATTCATATCCTCTCACAGAAACAGGAGGTGGAAGCTATTCAAGCATTAGTATCATTAACCTTCCCACAGCTGCTAAATACAGGCTGCATATATTCACTTCAGATAACAGGGAGTATCTATCCGATCTTGTTGCATTTAAGCAGTCGCCGGTTATTGATACTATCGGCTGGGAAATAAAAGATGGTGGTGTGCAGATTTCTTTAAATACCCACGACGCTAATAATGATACAAGGTACTATCGCTGGGAGTATAGCGAGACATGGGAATTTCATTCAAGATACTCCTCCTCCTGGAAAGCCATTATAACATATAATCCCGATCGTGCAACGATGCTGCCGCGCACTGAAGATGTTTACACATGCTGGCAAACAAATAATTCCACGAACATCTTATTAGGTTCGTCGGCTAAATTAACCAATGACGTGATTAGTGAAGCACCGATTATCTACGTCCAAAATCACGACAAAAAAATTAGCGTGTTATATAGCATTTGGGTAAAACAATACGCCTTTGACGTAGATGGTTATAACTATTATACTGCAATCAGAAACAATACTGAACGTGTCGGGTCTATTTTTGATCCGCAGCCCAACCAAACAGCCGGCAATATTCATTGTATTACAAACCCTGATGAAAAAGTTATTGGCTATGTTGCTGCAGGCAATTCCTTTGAAAAAAGAATTTTTATTTCAAATAGCTCTCTTCCACGAACCTGGAATATTTTCCCCGATTGTCCTTTAATTGAGGTACCAAACATAAGAGATAGTTTAATATTTTATTTTGATGGTGGATGGGATCCGATTGATAAAATGTTGACCCCGACAAACGAAACCGTGTACTCAGCTTCTTACAAAGATTGTGTGGATTGCACGCTAACCGGCACAAACGTAAAACCTTCTTTCTGGCCATGATAAAAAATAAAACGTGCTTTAAGGTTTTGCCCGGATTTCTGTCTTCGTTTATATGTACCGTGTTGGTTTTTTTCCTTAACCCGATTCATCCTTTAGCTCAAATAGAAACAGATAGCCAGGATGATTTAAAGGAAAAGGTATTCTTACATACCGATCGATCCTTTTACCTGTGCGGTGAAATACTTTGGTTGAAAGCGTACGTCACAAGCAGCGCAAACAATAAACCTGCTTCAATTAGTAAGGTGATGTATGTTGAGTTGCTGAATCGGAATCACCAACCTGTATTACAGCAAAAGATCGTGGTAAAGAGCGGCTCTGGTAGCGGATCAGTTTTATTGCCATGCTCTTTATCATCCGGTAATTATGAAATAAGAGCATACACTAACTGGATGAAAAATTTTCCGGCGACCGCTTATTTCCGTAAAAAGATAGCCATAGTTAACACTACTAAAAATCTGGACGACGCTGGTATTGCCTCACCCGCGCATTACACTGCGGCATTTTTCCCGGAAGGGGGAAACCTTGTAAATGGACTCAAAAGTGAGATTGCCTTTAAGGTGACTGATGATAAAAATAAAGGGATCGATTGTGCCGGAATAATTGTAGATGAATCTAATGATACTGTGGCTTCGTTCAAAACATTTCACGCCGGCATGGGGCATTTCTATTTAACACCCGCTACCGGCAAAAATTATAGTGCAGTAGTAACTTGCAAAGATGCTTCAGTAATAAAAAATGATTTACCTAAGGTCTACGATGCAGGTTATGTAATGCACGTTGATGATACAACACCTAATCAATTGAAAATTTCCATTGCATCAACAGGTGGAAATATTTCCGCTCAGGTTTACGTTCTCTTCCAAAACAATGGACATATTAATGCAAGATCACAGCGTGTAGAAAATGGCAATAGTGCCCTTTTGATAGACAAGGATAGTTTGCATGATGGCATGACGCGAATAACAGTTTTTGATGAAAACAAACAGCCGCAATGTGAAAGGCTTTATTTTAAAAGGCCGAAAAATAAATTAGTCATAACACCCGCTACGGATAAAACAAGTTATGGGCTTCGCGGAAAAGTTCTTGTGGACGTTGGCACCACTAACGGAGACAGGCAGCCGTTATCCGGAAATTTATCTGTCTCAGTGTTTCGCCTTGACTCACTTCATCAGCCGGATGAGGAAAATATTTTCAGTTATCTGTGGTTGTCATCTAACGTGCAGGGCACTATAGAAGATCCGGCGTATTATTTATCTAAGGAAAGTGAAGAAACCAACGAGGCGCTTGAAGATCTTTTACTCACACAGGGCTGGAGAAAGTTTGATTGGGATAAAGCAAATCAAAATAGGCGTTCCGTGTTTACTTATGCGCCGGAATATGCCGGCCATATTATTACAGGAAGAATTACCAACGAAAGCACCAACAAAGCAGCACCGGATGTACTCGTTTACTTATCGGTTCCCGGCCGCCGGGTGCAACTTAAAGGATGCATTAGCGACGGCGCAGGTTATGTTCATTTTGATATGAAAGATTTCATCGGTTCATCACAAATCGTTTTACAAACAAATAGTGAGAAGGAAAACAAATACCGCATTGAAATTTTCACCCCGTATTCGGAACACTTTTCAGATGATGTAATTCCTGCACTGCATGTTTCAGAAAGTGACGAAGAAGAATTAAAGCAGGGGAATTTTCACATGGAAGTGCAAAATGGCTATCATCAGAAAGAGTTGGAAAGCCCTGCAGATATGCAAATAGATTCACTGCCTTTTTATTACAAGCCTTTTAAAACTTACCTGCTAGATAACTATACCCGCTTCACCACGATGGAAGAAGTGATGCGGGAGTATGTGAACGAAATAAGTGTAAGGCGAAGCGGTACTGATTTCCGTTTTATGACTTTAAATGAGCCTGGTTTTAAACTGCAAAATAAGCAACCTGTCGAGGTACTTATGAAGGACAATCCATTAGTGCTGATGGATGGAGTACCAGTTTTTGATATTAATAAAATAATTGCTTACGATCCTTTGAAAATTCAAAAGCTGGAAGTGGTTGCGTCACGTTACTACTGGGGACCAATAATTGCAGACGGTATTATAAGCTATACAACGTATAAAGGTGATCTTGAGGGTTACACACTGGATCCTAATGATCTCGTGCTGGACTATGATGCTTTGCAGCAGCAAAGAATATTTTATTCTCCGGATTACTCTTCTGATAAATTATTTCAAAGCCCGATACCTGATTACAGGGATGTCTTATATTGGTCGCCTGATATTTCTACGAATGATCAGGGCAAAGCGAAATTTTCATTTTACACCGGCGACCTGCCCGGAAAGTATGTGATGATTCTCCAAGGCATCGCCGTAAATGGTGAAGCGGGAAGTGCTTCCACCGTCATAACCGTTGAGAAATAGATCCTCATTTCCAAATGCGAAATATATCTACATTGTTTTCTCTGTAAACTGTTGTTTTATCTAAAGCCATTCCCACCTTTATTGCTACGTTTTGCGAAGGAATATTGGTGATACTTATAATCGAAATGAGTGAGGGTGATAAATTATTTTTAAAGGCATAATCCCTGCAATGTATTGCTGCTTCAGTGGCATATCCTTTATTCCAGAATTGCGGCAGTAGCGAATAAGCTATTTCAACTTCATGAATTTTATCAACCGTTTGTTGGAGTAAGCCGCAGTGACCAATAAGTTCTCCTGAACTTTTTTCAATCAAGGCATTCATGCCGCCTTGGTCATTTTGATAACGCTCAAATTGCCTCTCATACCACTTTGTGCATTCTATCTTTGGATCTTCTTTTTTATATATCCAGGACTTCGAGGTCTCAGGTGTTTCAAAAAATTTAAGCCACACATCAAAATCGGAAGTGCGAATTTCTCTGAATAATAGCCTGTCACTTTGCTGATCAGTAAGTAAAAAATTCATGTATTGTCCGATCTTATAAATTGAAATGCTTGTGGTGATTGGTCTACCTTATTATTCTATCTCAATATCGTATTTATCTAGGAGGCCTGGAACATTTAATATCGAAAACTTCGCTTTTTTTACCCGGTTCATTTCGGGATCGATAGAATAATTATATGAGGTTCTAAAATCAGCTTTTTCAAGAATCGTATGATTAAAAATGGCTCGTGCCAGGTCGCAATTTTGAAAGATTGTACTGGTAAGATCTGCTTCGGTGAAATCCGCTTCATGCAATAACGAGTTTTTTAAAACCGTCTTCTTAATTTTTGTTTTGTAAAAAGATGAATGATTAAGTTGACATCCGTCAAACGAAAAGGAAAGCCCGAACTCACTGCACGTCGCAAACTGAAGCCCTAACATTTTACAGTCTTTAAATTTTACATCGCGGAATATGGTCTTATTAAGTTCGACTAAACTTAAATTGCAGCCATTGAAGCTGCAATCAATAAACTTGAAGCCAGAAAGATTACAGTCGGCAAAGGTGGAGTTATTGAAAGCACAGTTTTCATATTCGCCTGTGGACAGCGGTTTTTGTATGAAGTTCCTCGCATCAAAAACCTTGTTCTCTATGTAATTTTCTTGCATCTTTTAGTAAAATAACTTAGCTGCAATATCCTCTTTATCATTTGAAGCCCCCGTTTTTTACCCGGAACTGTTTGAACAGGTTTCTTTTGACAATAAATCTACTAATCATTCTTTGTTTTGGCACTAAATAAGTATTTAAGATTTCTGCTATTTTGTTTCAATCCTTCAGCAGCTTTATGTTCTAACTATCGAATCATTTTTTCTTCGTCTATTGAAAAAGTAATGCAAACAGGAATTCGTTTTCAAAATAGAAAGTATCCTTTTTCAATGCTTTATTTGAAGGTAAACCAAAATGCAACGTTTCGAATCGTCAGCCTGTCAACAAAAAAAAGCTATTATGAAATTGTTTCCGCATTCATTATTCATAACTGCAGCATTTTTAATACTTGGCTCTTCATTCAGAAGAAGAATGATCAGCCTACATCAATTTTGAGAAGATGGAATGTAAAAATTGACTCTTTCTATGTTGGAGTTGGGGCAAGCAATCACGAGGTCGTTTATGTTGGACAACCAGTAGATTATTTTAATTTTACACCCGACGGGCATATCTATATGATGGAGAATTCAATTTTTGACACATTAATGTATACAGTAAGCTCAGACTCTGTTTTCGTTCAAAATTTTGGAACAGGTGAAGGAAAAGGCAGGTTGCAATTCCCATCAATTAAAAATTGGAGCATAAGCTCCGGATATTCTTTCACACCAGGCGGAGCATTTGGCAGAACGGTTTATTTGAAAAGATAGAATGCAAGACTTACATTCAACATCCTCTTGTCACGCAGTAAACTTATGCGGGATCTCAATATAAAATTCAGAGCCCTGATCTTGCCTGCTTTCTACCCACATGCGCCCGCCATGATGCCTGATGATTTCTGATGAAATGTATAAGCCAACACCCACTCCTGAAAATGTGGAAGCGACTCCCCCTGACCGGTAGAACCGCTCGAATATCTTCTCGATATCCTCTGCAGGTATTCCTATTCCGTAGTCTTTTACTTTCACAATAACTCCATTTTCCTTGACCGACGTTTCTACTATCACTTCTTTGGCAGCGGGGGAATATTTCACCGCGTTACTGAGCATATTGATCAGTACTTGTTTTATTCTTTCCCTGTCGGCTCTTATCTCCAGCAACTTGCCCGGTTGTTTTAAAATTATCTGGTGATGCCTGGCGGTGAGTTGAATGTCGGCAACTATTTCTTCCAATAATACGGTGATATTAAACGGGCTGATATCCAGGTCGAGTTTGCCGTTTTGTATTTTTGTAACGTCAAGCAATTCGAATACTAAAGCTGATAATTTATCTACATTGCTAATTGCCTTTTCTACCATTCTTATGTCCGCCGTGCGTTCCTTCACCATATCGTATAGCAACTGAAGGCTCGCCTTGATAACTGTTACGGGCGTCCTCAGTTCATGGCTCGCCATCATCATAAAGTCGTCCTTGTAATCATTCAACTGCTGCAATTTTTTTATGTACAGTTGTCTTTCTTTTTCAATCTCTACTTTTAGCGTAATATCCCTGGCAATCTTTGATGCCCCGATTATCTTGCCGCTGCTATCCTTCACTGGCGATACCGTCACCGATACATTTATTTCTTTTCCGCCTTTGGTTTTTCTAACCGTCTCTATATGATCCACCTTTTCGCCTCTGGTAATTTTCGAAATAATATCAGCCTCTTCGTCCATTTTAAAGGTTGGTATTATTATAGAAATGCTTTTGCCGATTGTTTCGTCTACAGAGAATCCGAAGATTTTTTCAGCGCCGGAATTCCAACTGGTAATAACACCGTTAAGATTTTTACTGATGATGCCATCGTCAGACGAGGCGATGATAGATGCAAGCAAAGCGTTATTGCGCTCATTGAGTTTTAGCTTTGTGATATCACGGGCTATTATCGATATGCCTATCAACGTCGCTTCCACGTTCCTTATAGGGGATACCGTAACTGATGCGGGAAACGTGCTGCCATCTTTTCTTTTACGCACGGTTTCATAGCTTTTAACATGCGATCCGATTTTTATGTATTCAACATATCTTTTTTCTTCTTCTACAAACTCCGGCGGAACAATTATGGTTATGTGGCTTCCAATAGCTTCTGCGGAATCGAATCCGAAAATTTTGTCTGCGGCATTATTCCAACTTGTGATTATTCCATCAAAATCCTTGCTTATGATTGCGTCGTCCGACGAATTCACAATTGCAGATAGCCTTCCAAAATCAGACATATCGTTCATCTTGCCGTGAGTTATGGTTATATAATGATGAGCCGCGAGTCAGATAAGGAGGGGAGCAATTTTTAAAGCTTAGTAGTGCTTGTAGCATGAAAAGTGTGTGAGTGATTCTCATGAGGAAAAAAAGTAATGGGTGGGCAAAGGTAATGGCTTTTAATTAAGTATTTTAATGCTTGTTTAATATTTTACTATAGAGATCGATACTGCTGAATCGAATGAATAGTGAACAATGAACAATACATATATCCAATTGAAGTCCGTAATTGTTCATTGCCTTTACACCCTTATGTAAATTTTTCTTTTATCCATCCAGTAGCCAACACTCCAGCAAAGAAGCATATAAGTAATTGCAAAAAGAAGTGAGCCAAAGTAGTCGCCGGCGTAAATAAAAATGTTATGATACAGCCAGCTAAACAAGCTGTATTTGGGTGTCATAGGAATCATGAAAAGTACGGTCACCAGTAACTCTGATAATAGATAAATGGAAAGCGGATTTTTACCAAACACCTGGAAAAAATAAGTCCATGAAGTTTTATTCTGAAGTTGTGTGATGTAAGTAAGTGTCGCCAGTATGATGCAGTCTAGCCCAACCGTATAAACGACAAAACTACTTGTCCAGAGTTTTTTATTGATTGGGAGCAGTAAGTCCCAGAAGTAACCGCAAACGAGTAACGCAAAACCAGCCAATAGTAATTTTGTCAATCCCTCATAAGTGTTTCCTTTTTGCTGTATCCATTTACCCACGACAAAACCGCCGACTACATTTCCGATTGCGGGTAAGGTGCTTAACCATCCTTCGGGGTCAAATGCCACGCCTTCGCCGTGATACATATGTGCTTCACCCATCAGCCACTTATCTAATTTTATTCCTGCATTCCCTTCAAGGCTTAGTGGCGCATTCGCATCACCAAATACATAAAGGATGATCCAGTAAATAAATAAAAGCGCAACGCTGATGATAACCGTTGTTCTTGTTTTGAAATAATACAACATTAAAGATGCGATGCCATAACAAAGTGCGATGCGTTGTAACACTCCCATGATGCGTGTATCACTTATTGGGAAAGCAGCGATGTGGTGATCTTTATCAAGCCTGAAAAAAGGAAACCAATACATGAGGTAACCCAAAAGAAATATTAATGCTGTGCGCTTGAGAATACGCAATACCACTGCGGATTGCGAATGTAATTCCCACTTATGTGTACCAAAGCTCATAGCATTTCCTACGGCAAACAAAAAAGAAGGGAATACAAGATCGGTAGGAGTAAAGCCGTGCCAATGCGCATGCAGTAGTGGTGAGAAAGTAGTGTCACCATTGCCGGGAGTATTCACAATAATCATAAAGCATATGGTCATGCCCCGGAATACATCGAGTGAAAGATTACGTTGTTGCAATTGAGTTTATTTATTAATGATGGGATGGTATAAAAGCAATCAGAATCGAAAATTAAATATACAATGTTTCGCAATGGTTAATTGGGTCAAATTGTTGTTGGGTTGGCGGACACCAACCAAGGTAGCCCGCCGTGGGCGCTGTCTTGACCGCCCACATGCAGTTCGGCAAAGCAACGGTTTGAAATGCGACCAATAATTGTCTATGAAATGTCGCTACCGTTTTTGAAGACAAACTGAACGGCTTATTTATTGTTTATCAAAATCACCGTATCCTTTCCCAGCCTTTGTGCAAAATAATTATAGAGCTGGTCTGTTTTGCTTTTATTAATAGGCTCAAGTGTTTTATAAAAAACAATAGGGAACGTATCGACACGTTTGGAACTATCGGGGTGCAGGATCCATCCGTTGTATACTGTATCTATATAAGGAAAAGCAATTTTTGTTTCCTTATATATCTGTTTAAAAGAGAGCGTGTCACTAGAAGGCAATACCCGGTTATCTTTCAGTTCCTGCAAATGCATTTCTTCTATGATCTGCCGTGTAGTTTCAGAGCTTAGTTGATTTACTTCTTCCTTCGTAAGATTCACCCGCATCGGTACAATAATATACCTGAGCATTTCATTTTTTCGGAGACTGCTGTCAATGCGTCTTGTAAGGCTATCTCCTAATTGCATACCGGAATAATAAACCTTAATGTAATTCCCCGAATCCTTTTCTACGGTTTCCCATTTTAATATTTCATTCCCCTGCTTTTTTATCGGTGCAATTACAAATTCTTCAATGTCCGATTTAATTGACGCCCTTGTGTAAACCGAGTAAAGAAAATAGATGCTTGGGGTTAAGGCAACGAAGCTTATAATGATAAACCACCTCCTGTAGGCAATGGCAACCCGCTTGTCTGTAAATTCTTTTTCCGGAAACTTCAGGTATCTCGAAACAAGGTAGGTGGCCATACTTATAAAAATGGCATTGATGACAAAAAGATAGAATGCACCGAAGAAGAAGTTCCATCTCAATGTGGCAATACCAAAGCCTGCGGTACATAGCGGTGGCATTAAAGCAGTAGCGATAGCAACACCCGGAATTGCATTTGTTTGTTCATGACGGGAGATAGATACAATACCGGCAACACCGCCAAATAGAGCGACAAGCACATCCAGCAAGGTCGGGAAGGTCCTGGCCTGAAGCTCCGGTGTAGGTTCACCTAACGGTGACAGGTAAAAGTAAATAACTGAAGCGCCAAGGCTTATCAAAACCGATGTTAGGAGATTCCTGAATGAATATCCAAACAATCGCTGATCATGTATAGCCACCGATAATCCTACACCGAGTATGGGTGACATCAATGGCGAAATAAGCATAGCGCCTATAATGACTGCGGCAGAATTCGTATCAAGTCCTATTGCAGAAAGAATAGTAGAACAGATAAGTATCCAAAAGTTATATCCGCGAAAAGTTATGCCATCGGTGATCTCCGTGCGTGTCTTTTCAAAGTCTGCATTTTCCCTGATATCTAAAATTCTTAAAAATGCTTTTTTCATGAAGATAGACTGATACTTAATGGCTCAGATCCATTGCAAACATAATGATTGTTCATTGTTTGGGCTTTACTAAAAATCATAAAAAAGCAACCCGTAACGCGCTGCTTTTTTCGTTTTTGCTTTTTCATTATCATACAAATTTTATAATTTTTTTTAACCGTCATATTGGGCTTCCAGGAAGTAAGTGAATTATCATAATTATCGGAGAATCTTTTTGACAGATGTACAAATAGTTAAAACATATTATCTACAAGCAAAGTGAGGTAAGTGGAGATTTTTTTATTGAGTATCTTTCAACCTGCTGCCATAGTTTTGCCGATATTTTCATGACTACAAAAAAAAGGTTCTTTACCATTCTTATTTTAGGGACGCTCTCGGCGATAGGCCCGTTTTCTATTGACATGTATTTGCCGGGCTTTACCGCCATTGCAGAAGACCTGCATACTACTACGGCCCGTGTGTCGCTTTCGTTATCGAGTTTTTTTATTGGTATTTCAATAGGGCAATTGTTGTACGGCCCTTTGCTGGACAGGTTTGGGCGCAAGAAGCCTCTATACTTTGGCCTTATCGCTTATATCATCGCCTCAATAGGATGCGCTTTATGCAAAACGGTGGACGCCCTTATCGCCATAAGGTTTCTGCAGGCGCTGGGAGGCTGCGCCGGGATGGTAGCAGCAAGAGCCATGGTGAGAGATATATTCCCTGTGAAAGAAAATGCAAAAATATTTTCATCTCTTATGCTCGTGATAGCCGTCTCACCGATCATTGCGCCTACCACCGGCGGGTATGTTACCGCGCTTTTCGGTTGGCAGGCTATTTTTATCATTCTTGCTTCATTGGGATTACTCATTCTAATAGGCGTGTACTTCGCACTGCCCGAAAGCCGGCCTGCGGATAAATCAATCTCGCTGTTGCCACGGCCAATCACCAGGAGCTTTCTTGAGATTGCAAAGGTGCCGCAATTTTATACCTATGCCTTTACCGGGTCCATTGCAGCAGCAGGATTATATGCATATATAGCCGGTTCCCCTTACGTTTTTATGGAACTCTATCATGTTTCCGGCGAGGGCTATGGATGGATATTTGCGATAATTGCTATGGGGCTTATTGGCTCGAGTCAATTAAATACATTGATGCTGAGGACGTATACCAGTGAACAGATCGTCAAAGTCGCGCTGCTTTGCCAATCGCTCACTGGCATCTTGTTATTTCTCGGCAACATGTTTCATTTAGTTGGCTTGTATTCGAGCGTCTTTCTCATTTTCATTTTTCTATGTTGCCAGGGTTTCACCTTTCCCAATTCATCTGCGCTTTCCATGGCGCCATTTACAACCAATGCCGGAAGAGCCTCTGCACTGATGGGCGCTATTCAATTGGGTATAGGGGCAATGACCTCTGCGCTGGTGAGCATTCTCCATAATGAAACCGCACTTCCTATGGCCGGAGTTATGGCTTGCTGCGCTATCTTAAGTTTCGTGGTATTAATGGCCGGCAACCGGGTTATCTTCAAGGCAAGTCTCAAAGTTGTCCAGGAGAAATGCGCAGATATGGTCATTACTTCTTAATGATTCGTCGTATATATCACTTCTGCTTTAAGCATCTTTCTTGTTGCCCTACAATTTTATTAGGAAAAAGATTACATTATTTGGGGAATAGATGAACTAAATTCTTTCAGCAAGACTTTATTACAACTGCATTTTAAAGTTTTGAAGTGATTATAATTAAAAAAAACTTGACGCCAGTAGCGTGGATCATTTCATATTTATCAGCGCTATGAGTCCCGTTTCCACTCCGCAATTTCACCATATGTTTTCCGGGTGAAAACACCTAAAATGTGGATAACGTATTACAATTTAATGAGTTGGTTTAGTTATTGCTGCGATTTTAGCATGAAACGGATCCTGGTAGTTGATGATGACAAAGATATTCTCAACATACTGAAACTTATTCTACAGATGAACGGGTTTGAGGTGATGGTAACGCCCAACGGTGAAGAGGCTTTATCGAAGTCACTTTCTTATTCTCCACAACTCGTTTTGCTTGATGTTTTTCTCTCAGGCAGTGATGGCCGTGATATTTGTAATGTACTGAAAGGTCACCCGCTTACTAAAGATATACCGGTCGTTATATTCTCTGCTCACTCCAATTTAGAGGACGTCTTAAAAGTTTGCAATGCGGATGATTTTATTTCGAAGCCATTTGATATAAACGAATTGGTAGAAAAGATCAACCAACATCTTGTAGCATAATTTCATTACAACTGCCTTCCACATTCCGCTAGCTGCTAACCGATTTTATCTTCTTCAAAATTTTCAATATTTCCATAAAGCATAACTTCAGGCATTTTATTTTAACAGATAAAATCATACATACTTTTTTAGTGAAAGATTAAAAGACAATTCATGAAAAGAATAGCAGTAGATATGGATGGCGTGTTGGCAGATGTGTACAGCCAGTTTTTAAAAATGCATTTAGAAGAGCATGGAAAAGAATTAACATGGGCAGACGTGGAAGGTGTTCCCGAGCGTGAAGCCATCCCGAACATAATGAAATATGTGAATTCAAAAGGGTTTTTCAGGAATGCGCCGCTGATGCCCGGTTGCCAGAAGTTCATTAAACTACTTAATGAAAAATATGAATTATATATAGTGTCGGCTGCAATGGAATTTCCCCTGAGCTTAACTGAAAAACAATTATGGCTGAATGAACACTTCCCATACATTACCTGGAAGCAAATGGTTTTTTGCGGTTCAAAAGAAATTATCAGTGCTGATATTATGATCGATGATCATTTCAAAAACCTCGACTACTTTAAGGGAGATACTTTGCTTTTTACACAACCGCACAACAAGTTTTCTGATGTGGGCAAACACAGGCGTGTAAACACCTGGCAGGAGATAGGCGACATCCTGTTAACCTAAAGGGATGAGTAAAATAATCTATTCAAATGAATTATTAACCGCTTAAAATAAAAGTTTACCGCAATAGCAATTTTTGCTGCAATTTCATTCCTCAACTTCTCCCGAAATTTACATTTCACCTTGTTCAAATTTTTTTTTGGATTATGCGTACGCTAAAAATAACGACGTTGTTTTTATGCCTGTGTCTTGTTGTTTCGGAAGCGACTAACGGCCAGGGTTGTATCTTGAGGGATACCTTATTCAATATTGATTTTGGAAACGCTGATTACCGGCAGGAGTTTAACTTCAGTACGCTCTATAATTACAAGCGCGACTTTACCACTTGCCCGATGGATGGCTTTTTTTCTTATGCCCCACACACGAGCGATTGCTTTAATGGCGACTGGATCACCCTCGATGAAGATCATACGCCGAATGATCGTGAAGGACGAATGATGCTCGTAAATGCCTCTGAAATACCATCACTTTTTTTTAATATTAAATTATCGGGCTTTGAAGACAATACTATTTACAAGTTTCAAATATGGATGCTCAACCTGTGTCATCCAAACGGCGGATGCTCTCCGCTACCTGCAAATATTCGTATCAACTTTGAAGATGTAAATGGCATCGTTGTTTCTGACTTTAGCAGCGGCTCGCTGCCACAGCTCTGGGATGCGCACTGGAGAAGATACATCGCATACTTTACCACACCGTCAAACGCAGAAACACTTTTTCTTAAAATGTACGATGTCACTTCAGGCAACTGTGGTAATGACTTCGCTTTAGATGACATTACCATTCAAAAGTGTTATCCGCCTGAGCCCATACTAACAGTTGCTCCAAAGAAAGAAGTGAAACCGGATGTTGCAAAAACAGAAGTAAAGAAACCCGTAACTCAACCAAAGATTACTTCCAAAGAGACTACCAAAGTTACCAGGCTACAGCTCCCGAGGGCCGAAATATCCGAACCTGATGTAAAGCCGCTGCCAATAAACATTTCCATTCCCGGGCCATTACGAACAAGAGATAACCCGGTAATAAAAACGATTGAAGTACCCGAAGGCGACATACTCATTCAACTATATGACAATGGTGAAATAGATGGTGACACCGTAAGCATTTATCATAACAACGAGCTTATTATTTCTAAAAAGGAATTATCAGCAAGCCCAATTACGCTTCACATTAATGTGGACGCCGCCCATAGCCATCATGAACTGGTAATGGTTGCAGAAAATCTTGGCTCTATTCCTCCCAATACTTCACTAATGATCTTAACGGCTAAGGATAAGCGTTACGAAGTGTTTATTTCTTCGACTGAACAAAAAAATGCAAAGATCGTGATTGAGCTTAAGAAGTGAGTGGATTTGATTTCAGCCCAAATCTTCTTCCGATGCGACGCTCAGCAATCTATCGGTCAAAACATTCTCAAAGTCGGCTTCTTTGGGAGTATTGTCCCGATTGATTAGTTTTAAGTTGTGACAATAAAGAACTTAGCGGCAAGCCTGTTGGCAACACTCTAATAATCAGAAATAATCTATGACCCAATTAATACATGGAGCAAAATGGTGGAAGTTTGATTTTCACAATCACACACCAAAATCAAATGACTTTGGCAAGGGTGACGTTTTACATATGGCAATAACACCCGAGGAATGGTTGCTAATGTATATGAACGCAGGTATTGACTGTGTTGCAGTAACCGACCATAATTCAGGAGAATGGGTTGATACTCTGAAAAGGGCTTTAGCAGCAATGGAAATTTCACAACCGACAGGTTATAGAAAACTGTTTCTATTTCCCGCTGTAGAAATTTCCGCATCGGGCAATATCCATATTTTGGCATTGTTTGACTCAAGTGCTGGAACCGCAGAAATTCAAACACTTTTAGGTAATGTAAGATTTCCAGCAGCACACATCGGCACCACAGATGCTGTTTCACCCGACAGTGTAGAGGACGTAATTAACGCAATTCATGCAAGAGGTGCAGTTGCTATCCCTGCACATGTTGACAAAGCATGCGGACTTTTCTCACTCAATGGTTTTACGCTCACACAGGCAATAAATACTGAAGGACTTCTTGCTATTGAACTAATTGACAAAGCCGCAGTTAAGCCAGCCCTATATATCCAATCCAAACTACAATTAGCAGAAGTAGTTGGCACTGACAGTCACATTGCTGCGCAAGTAGGAACAAATTACACTTGGGTAAAAATGGGTGACCCGTCTTTGGATGCTTTGAAGCTTGCATTGCATGACGGAGAAGATGGGATAAAAAGAAAAGATGAAATAAGTGTTGATCCCAACATTATTTCAAATCGCTATTTCATAAAATCACTTACTGTTACCAATGGCTTTAAAGCCGGAAATGGAACGCCACTTAAGACAGAATTTAGCCCTTGGCTAACCTCCGTTATCGGTGGCAGAGGCTCAGGCAAATCAACAATCTTGAATTATTTACGAATTGCTTTAGCAAGAATAGATGAAATGCCGAATGAAGTTCAAATTGAGTTTGACAAGTTTAATCAGTTAGGACGGAGAGATGGAACAGGTATGTTGAAAGCGGGAACTGTCATTGAAGTTGAAATTTTTAAAGATGGCAAGCTTCATTTGATAACATGGAGTAATTCTTGTCATACATTGCAAGAGTGGAATGATTCCACAGGAAATTGGGATACTGCCATTACAGTTTCAAATATCAAAGAACTTTTTCCAGTTCAACTTTTTAGTCAGAAAGAACTTTATGCTTTAACAGGCAACCCTTCAAAACTTATTGAGTTAATCGATTCACAATTTGACAAACCTGCTTGGACTGAAGCTAAAGACAGATTGGTTGCTAAGTGGCTTGCTGACAGAGCAACAAGTCGGCAACTCAATTACGCTATTTCAGAAGAAGCAAACATCAGAGCACAACTTGGTTCAGCGAACAATAAAACTGCGTTATTTGAAAGTTCAGATTATAGAGATACGTTAAACAGTTTCAACAAACTGACTGCGACAAATAAATTTTTCGTGGATACCAGTGAAATTGTTTCTCAGTTTATTTCACAATTGGAAGAATTAGAGCAAACAGTTCCAAACATTGAAATTCCTGATGCAATCAATGATGTTGTAGCTAATAATTCATTGCAGTTCGTTCAAGCTATGAATACTGCATTGGTACAGGCTGAAGCAAAACTTGCAGAAGCAATTGCACTTGTTATACCTTACAAAGAAAACCTTCCTGAACAATTCAATGCACTTCCTTGGTTTGCAAAATTTGAAGCTGCGAAACAAGCCTATGATGCTATTTCCGGAAGTATTCAGGAATTAGGAACTGAATCTTATGAAACACTAATTCAACGAAGGGCAACGCTGAATGATAAACTTGCCTTAATTCAAAATCAGAAAGCGGAACTTGCAATTTTAAATGCAAACCTTGAAGTCCTTTATACGTCAATTATTGACAAGGAAAAGGAGTTAAGGGCAAAACGAAATGAAATCATCGCAAGGTGGAAAACAATTGACGATACCATTAATCCGTTTTTGCTTATTGAATTGCATGCTATGGCAGATTCGGAAAATGCAAACTCTACTTTTAGGGAACTACTTAGAAAACCTGGAGGTGAATTTGCCAACGATATTTACAGCTACATAGAAGGTGATGGAAGTAGTTGGGGATTAATTGCGGGAATAATCAAAGAAGCAGAAGACACTCGTTGGCAAAAAAGATATGATAGCATTATAGCATTTTTATCAGCAACAGAAACTGATAAAAAAAGTCTTGATTTAAGATTGGCAAGACATCTTGACCATCTCAAACAAAATACTCCCGAAGATATTGACCGTCTAATAGTTTGGGTGCCAGAGGACAAACTCGTTTTGAAATTCAGAAAGCAAGGAATTGAAGAGGATATTCAAACAGGTTCAGCAGGAGAACGAACAGCCGGAATGTTAGGTTTACTTTTAGCACTTAATGACATTCCCTTAATAATTGACCAACCAGAAGATGATTTAGATTCAAAGCTTATTTCAAACTTTGTTGTCGAGGGCTTCAAGAAACTTAAACAAAAAAGGCAGTTACTAATTGTCACACATAACCCGAACATTGCGGTTAATGCAAATTCAGACAATATTATTCATATGGATTTTGTTTCAGGACAAGTTATCAAGGCATGTAACAACGCCTTACAAGACAGGCAAATCAGGAATGCAGTTTGTGAAGTAATGGAAGGCGGCAGAGATGCATTAAACAAAAGATACTATAGAATTTCAAAAGCACTAAAGAATTGAAAAGATACTAATTGATGAATTAACGGAGGGCAGCAGGTAACATTGGGTTTACTAAAATGGGAGCAGACGGAAGGTAGATTATTTAGTAAGTTCTAACTTCAAACATATAGTAAATGTCTTCAGGATACGTGGCTATAATTCGATCAATCTTCGGCACGGCTATTCACAACTTGACATTCGTTCACCAAAAGAAATCGTAAACAATGAAGACGACTGAGATGGCCCAATTTTCACGGACAGAGAATTCAGGAAGCACTAAAGCCCGAACAAGATTATACAGAATGAGTATAACAAAATTTTACAAAGAAATGCAAAAGGATTTTTACCTGTATGGACAACTTGGAGATACCTATCCGAAATTTGAATTAGATAAAGACTATGACGGGTTTTAGCACAGCGAAAATTTTAATTAAATTGCATATATGAAAACAGTTGAAGAGCTTAATAAACGCAAAGTTCCAATTGTAACAATTGATCCGGCGCTTGATAAATACAGAGACAAAATTATATTTCCAAAAAAGCTTGAAAAAGTTAACAAAATGTTGAAGACAGCTAAACTTCCTGCCAATAAGCATTGCAGCTAATATTTGGCCATCCATTTGTTCCGCTGCATTTCCGGATTATAGACATTCAGCCAGAAATTATTTTTCCAGGAACCCTACTTTGGGAACTTTCCTTAATTAAAAGTTTTACTCACAGATCCAGGTAGTGGACTGGCCTGACATGTTTCTCTAGCTGGATTTCATACCAGATGAAGTAATTTGACTCGGCATGCCTATATTTAAATTTAATAGACATCCTGTAGAATTATATAACAGAAGTAAGACGACAAGATGATCGGAAATTTTCAGGCGTCGGGGTTTCATGGAAATTTATTGTGATTGAAAATTCTGTTGTAAAAACCCCGACGTGACACTTAATTTTTTTAAGACGGCAATTATGTTCCCTGAAATTTTTACCGAAAGATTTTTACTTAGAAAAATATTGCCTTCTGATCAGCAGAAAATATTTGAAGCATTGTCGCATGAAGCCGTGATTAAATATTATGGCGTTTCGTACGAAACCTTTGCGGAAACCTCAAAGCAAATGGAGTGGTATGAAGATCTACTGAAAAATGCTACAGGTATTTGGTGGGCTATAGCTAATAGAAATGCCGATGAATTTTTAGGTGCGTGTGGTTTTAATAATATTTCCACCGAACATAAGAAAACAGAGATGGGTTATTGGCTGCTGCCTCCATATTGGAAAATGGGAATAATGAAAGAAGTATTGCCCCACATCATCTTTTATGCCTTCGATATTTTAAAACTCCACAGGATAGAAGCTTCCGTGGAAACTGGAAACACAGCGAGCAAAAAGTTATTGATCAACATAGGATTTAAACATGAAGGGACAGTAAAAGAATGCGAATGGAAAAATGAAAAACTTATAGATCTTGAATACTACGGCCTGGTAGGCTCTTAGAAAGATACAAGCATCATTTTTTTCAATGTTGAGTCAGCTCTAATGAAATTCGAATACTAAAAAACTTTCACCAGTTCATCGTTAAGAGCCATCGGTGGAAGCGGCTCAAATCTTAATTGACAAATATTTTAAAAGCTAAGACAATGGGATACATAAAAGAACCAGAAGGTGTTG
>JBDTVF010000023.1:0-22698 GCA_040007325.1 Ginsengibacter sp.
TTGGTTGAAAAACATTGTTAGTAGAAGTTGCAGTTTCATAAATTGGGTTGATACTTACTGCATCAAAATTCATTACACTTTTTACGGTAAGGTCTACCTGGTTTGCTGAGGCTAAAGCATCAGCATAATTGCCTGCAAATAACGAATACCTTGCTTTCAATGCATACAAAGTATTTACGATATCAGTACCGGCAGGTATGTTTCCCGCAAAGGATGAACTGATCGGCGTTGCCTGTATGTTTGCCAGGGCGCGGTCGAGTACTGCAATTGCTCTCGTAAATCCCTGTATGCGGTCGGAGAAGGTAACATTCGTTCCGACTGTATCGGGAACTTTGTCCCAAAACATGGCAAGGCTACCGAGCGCCATCGCTTTATAGATAGAGACATAGCCAATAAGGCCGCTTGCATAAGCTTTATCGGGTAATGAAGCCGATGCATCTATAATACGATCTGCATCGAAAACAATTTTGCTCGCATTAGCCCATATGTTCGCAATTATTGAATTAGTTCCATCAACACTTGGCCCACCGGTATTTAACTGGGCCTCAGAGGTATTACCGGTATTAAGGATAATCAATTCATTGGTCACAAATCCATTTGCAGTAACAATGTTATAAATGGACCCCGCTCTTGAAAGCGAATAAGTCCTTTGCAAGCCAATCGCTGCCGCAGTTAATCCGCGGGATGATGAAAACACCTGGTCGTCGGGTGCAGCATTTGGATTACTATAGTCCTTTTTACAACTGGCCATATTTAGCAACAAAGCAAATATGCCAACCGCAGTAAGTGATTTATTTATTAAAATTTTCATACTTTTTGTTTTAAGGATTTTAGAATTTAGCCTGTAGGGTGAAACTGAAAGTTCTTGGAATGGGCACTGCGCCAAAATCAATTCCACGTAGTAAAGTGCTTTGTCCCCCGGCATTTACTTCCGGGTCATAACCCTTATAGTTATCCCAACTGATAAGATTTCTTCCGCTGACTGAGGCCGTGATATCCCTGATACCCTTTATGCTGCCAAGGCTATAGCTAAGTGACACCTCTCTCAATTTTACAAAATCACCATCATCTATCCGCCATTGTTCAATTGCGTAAATACCTATAATATATCCCCGTGGCACCTGCCCGAGATCTTCCTGCTCGGCCACTAAGCCATTGCCTACACCCTGGCGGGTTCTAAAGTCTGCGTTAAATACATCTACACCTTGTACAGCATCGAGCTGCACCCGCAAACCAAATTTCTCATAAGAAAATTCATTGACTAAACTAGCCGTATAATCGGGATTGGGATCACCAATTATTTTTCTAAGAACAGTTCCTGTTCCGGCTGCAGAGCCTGACTTGTCTAATGTGTAATCCTGCGGACTGTTTTGAGTACCTCTTGCAATAACAGGGATCCCTGAAGCATTTAGAATCTGGTTTCCATTCTCGTCAGTAGCAAAGAAAGTTCCGTAAAACACACCTATAGGTTGTCCCTGCAATATAGCAACAGGTGCGCCTCCATTTGTGCCGAAAAGAGTAAGCGCTGCACCTATGTTAGTTGCTTTATTCTTATTATGATTAAAGATGGCATTGATATCCCATTTGAAATTTTTGGTTGAAACAGGTGTACCACCCAATACAATTTCAAAACCTTTATTTTCTAACGAACCGAGGTTACTAAGAAAGCTGCTAAAGCCTGTTGTTGGAGCAATCACCCTGTTTATTAATAAATCATTTACTTTTTTATTGTAAACATTTAAGGTGAAGTTCAGCCTGTTTCTAAAGAAGGCCATGTCCGTTCCAAATTCAAGCTCCTGCTGGCGCTCCGGCTTTATATTGGAATTTGCAAGTATGCTGCTGCCGCTTAATGCAGACTTACCCACAAATGTTGATGAAGAATAAGTATTGAAACGGGCATAAGGTCCGATGCCTGTTAAGTTTCCGCTTTCGCCATAAGCTATACGGAACTTCAATACATCCCACCAATCAGCAACTGATGACTTGCTCCAAAAATCGGAAGATGATAAAACATAGCTACCGCTCGCTTTAGTGTATACCTGGTTTCTTTCATTTTGTCCAAATACAGAGGAACCGTCTAATCTTAAAGCGCCGGTTATAAATAATTGATTATTGAATTTAAAATTCTGTTGTATAAATGCACCTGAAACTGATAGCTCACTGCGATCATCGACCCCGGGAAGAACTGTAGCCGCTGCTGTTACTGTTTCAACAAACGGAGCAAGGCCTCTTCCCTGGAAAAGACTGTAATTATTTTTTTCATATTGTTGAGAAAAACCAACCTGCGTAGTTGAACCTATTTTATCAGAAATATTTGCGATGTACGTTGCATTAATATCATGGTTGATCGCAAAGAAATTATTTGAAGCAGTACTTGCATAACCATTACGCGCAGGGTCAAGTGTAATGCCTCCGCCATAAAAGCCATCACCCACATTGTATGCATAAGGCGGAATTAAAGTAGTACCAAGTTGCGAGTAATTATCAATACCTAAAGTGTAATCGATATTAAGATTTTTGGTAACCTTAAGTTTCAGACCTGCGCTGGCCAACACACGGCTGGTTATCTCCTTTTGTTTTACATCTTCAATGATTGATACCGGGTTTGTTCGGCCTCTCTCTCCCACCGCCTTTATATTACCGTTAGCATCTCTTTGCTGTATATCGTGAAAGTTACCAATGATTGTAACGGAGTTAGTAGGTGAAAAAAATGAGTTACCATCTGGCTTTTCATTTGCGGTACTATTAATATAGTTAAGCCCCATTGTAAAAGTGAGCCATTTGTTTAATGTCTGGTCAAGATTTACCCTGAAACTGTATCGCTGAAAATCTGTGTTCTTGATAATTCCCTGGTTAAAGAAATAAGAAGCGGAAGCAAAATATTTAGTCTTATCGGTACCGCCTGAAACGGAAACATTATCATCAGTGCCAATGGCCTTTCTAAAAATATAATCCTGGTAATCGTATCGTGTTACGGGCGTAAGAAGGGTAGATAAGGTATCAATAAAAACACCGGGAGATGTTTGCTTTTTACCTGTTGCGATAATATCCTGTGTAAGATTTGGTGGCCCAAATTTATTTGGAGATCGGTTCACATCAAGTTTTTTTCTAAGCTCACTCAGCATTATGCTACTGGTAAAACTAACCGTTGGCGCACCGCTTTTACCGCGCTTGGTAAATATCTGCACCACGCCTGCATTCGCACGACTTCCGTAGATAGCCGCTGCAGCAGCACCATTTAAAACTTCCACATGGTCTATATCGGCAGGATTAATATCAACCAACCTGTTTTGACCAATGCTCCCAACAAAATTATTACCGTCATAATTTCCTGAAGTGTTGGTAACGCGGTTGGTGGCATTATTCACAATTACTCCATCTACAATGTATAACGGTTCAGAAGAACTGGAGATGGAACTAATGCCGCGAAGCCTTACGGAGATACCACCTGCAGGGTCTCCTGAGTTTTGAATGATCTGCGCTCCGGCAGTCTTGCCTTGCAATGCTGCGAGTACATTTCCTGTCGCGCCTTTAGTAAGTTCATCCCCCTTTACCGTGCTGATGTAACTTCCCAGTTGCTTACGGGTTGTTCCCAAAGATGTACCTGTTACCACTACTTCATCAAGACCTAAAGCATCGGTAGAGAGTTGGGCATTGGCAGTATAATTTTCACCAGAACCAATATTAATCTTTTGCTCTTCGGTCTTGAGGCCAACCCCTGAAAAACGAAGTATATAATTACCCGGCTTAAGAGATGCTGATAATGTATAACTGCCATTTGCGTCGGTTGCGGTGCCGTAGCTAGTATTCTGCACGACCACTGAAACAGCGGACACACCTTCACCGTTTGCGTCAGTCACTTTACCCGTGATATTCACCTGGGCATAGCTGCAGCTTAAGATAAGATTCATAAGCAAAAGCATTCGCAATTTTTTCCAATTGCGTTGCCATCCTGGAGTTTTAAGTTTCATGTCGCAGTTTTTTAAGTTTAGAATATATAATGATTACAAAATTTCTATTCCCAATGTTGCATACGATGCCAGCATCGGATCATCAGGTTTAAGTTCCGTTATAAGTATATTTATGTCTTTTACATTGCAAACCTTTAATCTCATAGTGGTATTCACTTTTTCCGAAATTGACAACGCTACTGCCTTCGTAGAAGACTCTATCATGGCTTGTTTCACTTGAACAATGTCCCAATCGCTATCAGTGATTCCGTTTTGCACGTCAATGGCATTCACACCAAGAAATGCGAGGTCAGCCTTTATCTCCCTGATCCTGGATATGGCTGCACCGCCAACAGTGATCTGTGAACTTTTAGATAAGCGGTCACCTATAATGATCACTTCAATATTGGGGTGATGCATATATTCAAATGCTGCCGGGAGGCTCCCCGTAAAAAAGGTGGCGTGAAGTTCTTCTGGCAGAGACTTCGCCATTTCGATAATGGTAGTGCCTCCAGTGGTAAGGACAAACATGCCGTCTTTTATAAGAGCTGCCGCTTTCTGCGCAATGATCTTTTTTTTATCGAGCGAATAAATATTATTGTCCTGAAAAGAATTATGAAAGGATTTTGACAATGCACCTCCATGCACTTTAATAATTTTCTTCAGATCAGCTAGTTCATTTAAATCCCTCCTGATTGTATCTTCTGAAACATTTATTTCCTGGCTCAAATCACTCGAAAGAATTTTATTATGCAGGTTCACCTTATGTATTATGAATGCCTGACGTTCTTTTTTTAGCATTTGAAAGCAGCAAATTTGAAATGAAATTATTTCATATAATTGATAAAAACCGCAATAACCTGCAAATATTTTTTCTATAGACGCAAAAACCAATACACAAACCTGCAATTATCGGCACTTGCTTACCTTCTATTTTATCAACCATGTGTTGAGATTTGTTGATGGAAGATCCAGGCAGTGTAAATGAGAATCGAAATTTTTTTGCCACCGTTCATATAAAATTTTACTTAATGGAGCAATGCAAAAGTTAGCTTAGCGTCCTAAACATATTATTATGCAGCTCAAATTTTACTTTTTCATTTTGTTGTCATGTTGTGTTTTTGCAACGAACGCACAAAATCTTACTACACCACCAAATGGCGGAAACAAAAAAGCATCCGTGAGTGAAAGAATTGGTATCACAGATGTAACGATTCACTATGATCGTCCCGGAGTGAAAGGAAGAGAAGGAAAGATCTGGAATGGTCTTGTTCATACGGGTTTTACTGATCTCGGTTTTGGAACGAGTAAAGCCGCTCCATGGCGCGCCGGTGCGAATGAAAACACTACCATAACATTTAGCACCGATGTAATGATAGAAGGAAAATCATTGGCCGCAGGCACTTATGCATTTTTTGTAGCCATGGGAAATGGTGACGCTACTTTGATCTTTAGCAATAATACTACCTCGTGGGGTTCATTCTTCTACGACCCGAAAGAAGATGCATTAAGAGTCCGGGTAAAAACGCAGCCATTGAATGAAAGTATTGAATGGCTCAAATATGAATTTATGGATGAAACAGATAACAGCGCTGTAGTTGCATTGGAATGGGAAAAATTAAAGATCCCCTTTAAAGTAGAAGTAGATTATCCAAAAACTCAATTGGCATTATTCAGAAATGAATTAAGATCAAATAAGGGCTTCAACGCTGATTCATGGGTTGAGGCGGCGCAATTTGCTGCAGCCAACAATGATCTTGAAGATGCTTTACAATGGAGCGATTATTCTATTAATGGTGTGTTCGTTGGCCAAAAGAATTTCAAAACATTAAGCACTAAAGCGATGATTCTTGAAAAGCAAGGTAAAAGTGATGAAGCTGCTGCTGCAATGAAAGAGGCACTCCCGTTAGGAAGTATGATAGAACTGCACACATACGGAAGACAACTGATAACGGAAAAGAAACCAAAGGAAGCGTTAGAAGTTTTCAAAATGAATGCACAGAAAAACCCGAATGTATTTACTACTGATGTGGGTTTGGCAAGAGGCTATTCTGCCAACGGTGATTATAAAAATGCATTGAAGTCTGCAAAGCTTGCATTGCCTTTAGCACCAGACAAAGTGAATAAAGATTCGGTAGCAAAGATGATTGAGATGCTTGGGCAGGGCAAAGATGTGAACTGATTGTTTGATATCTTTTACAAAAAGGGCTCGCCGTTTAGCGAGCCCTTTTTAAATTAATGAATTAGTGTTTTTCTTTTTTTCGTCTTAATACTTTTTGCAATGTCTCCACGGCGTTAAGAACTGCTTCTTCAAAACTCTCCGCCTCTTTTTTCACAAAGTCATCGTAACCCGGCACGACCAATCGTATCTCGCAGGTTTTATTATTTTGAATTTTAATGTCGTTAGCCACCAGGGTTACATCGGCGCTTAATATTTTTTCATCGAAATGAAAAAGTTTGCTCACCTTTTCTTCAACAAAATCTTTGAGTTGCTGGCTTGCTTTGAAATGCACTGCTTGCATGTTGATTTTCATAAATGATGTTATTAGTTTAAAAATGCTGCGGTACCTGCCGCAATCGTACACAACAAAGCAACGCTTTATTTAACCAACATTGGCTACTTTATAGATTCGTTATAAATTTTATACAACGCATTTAAGGAAGCAATATAAATGCTACGGCCATGTGTGGCAATCACTATCTCGTTCGCATCTTTTTGAATAGCTATATCATGCACCGGTACCGACGGCAGGCTGTTTCCAAAACCCATAAATTTCTTTCCCCTGTTGAAAGAAACATAAAACCCGCCGTCGCTTCCAGCATATAATATATCCTCATATTTTGGATCTTCTTTTATTACGTTCAATGGCTCAAGGGGCAAATTACTACTGATATTATTCCAACTTTTGCCAAAGTCTTCACTTACAAAAAGCCATGGGGTAAAGTTATCACTGCGATAGCCATTCAACGTAACATATACCCTACCTTCTCTGAATTGTGAAGCCAATACCCGGCTCACGTATAAACCTTTAGCGGCTTTAGGTAAATTGGTGTTTACTAACTCCCAGGTATAGCCGTCATCTTTAGACAGTTGTATATTCCCATCATCAGTGCCAGCATAAAGCAAACCAAATTTAAGCGGCGACTCACTTAGCGCGACAATAGTCCCGAAAGGAACGTCTCCTTCTTTTTTTCCATTGGTAAGGTCTTTACTTAACGCTTTCATGGTTGTGCCTTTATCCATACTGCGATAAAACATGTTGTTGCCGAGATACAAAATGTCCTGGTTGAATTTGCTAAGTAAAATGGGCGTTTGCCAGTTGTATCGCAGCTTGGCAGCTTCTATATCTGGCATTGGATGTATACGTGATTCTTTTTTTTCATCTAAGTTTTTACGGACGTATTCTCCAAATTGTGAACCAAGATAAACTGTCTTGTTGTCTCGTGTATCCACCTGCACCTGCATCCCATCACCACCGCCAATCGCTGTCCACCCATCGCCTCCCGAGTCGTCCTCATCTTCATCATCATAACTGTTACCTAATTTATTTTTAGAGGAGCCATACCATACACCATTGTCCTGTAGCCCGCCATAAACATTATAAGGCTTTGCATCATCCACCGTAACTGCATAGAACTGGCCAACAGGTGGTGTATTAGCTTTGAACCAATGTGCGCCATTATCATAAGTAATGTTGCAGCCACCATCATTACCTGCAACCCAGTTGCTGTCGCGAAGAGGATTTATCCATGCGCCATGCCAATCAGGATGGGTATTTTTCTTGTCTGTTACATTAAATTTTTTGCCGCCGTCAGTGCTCATTATTAAATTGAATCCGCTGATGACGATCTTATTTTTATTTACAGGCGATACAGAAATTTTACCGAAATAATATCCGTAAGTGTTGTAAAGGTCAAGCCCTTTCTCATTAACCTTCTTCCAGGTATTACCGCCATTATCACTTCGGTACACTTCGCAACCAACAATGGGCGTCACGAACAAGTCAGTATTTGCATCGGTAAGATAGTTGTAGATCGCTGTTGGCTGTATTTTATCGGTTCGTATCATTTCCTTCAGCGAGGAGTCGCGGTATTTTTTTTCAAAGTCACGTTTAATTAAAAAAGAATCAAGCTTCACACTATCGAGTTGTAAAAATTTTTCTTTAGTAATATTCTTAAAGTCGCTTAGTAAATACTTTGTTGAATCAGTTTTCTTCTTCGCAGTATCAGGGCGATGATTTTGATTATCCAATACAGCATAAAGAATATTCGGATTGCCTTTAAAAACTGCAATTCCAATTCTGCCGGTACCGTCATCCTGCGGAAAACCAGTAGAATCACCTGTAATTTTTTTCCAGTTATCACCGCCATCCATGCTTTTATAGATAGCTGAAGTGTTTCCTGCCTCTACGAAATTCCATGCCCTCCTCTCACGGTGCCACATACACGCATAAACTTCCTCCGAATTTTTAGGATTTATATCCATATCAATGGCGCCGGTATTTTCATCGACGTACAGCACCTGCTTCCATGTTTTGCCACCATCTATTGTTTTATATACGCCTCGCTCCTTATCTGGTGAATAAAGATGTCCGATTACTGCGACCCAGGCTTTATTATTGTCATTGGGATCTAAAACTATTTTGCCAATGTGATGGCTCTCAGGCAAGCCGAGATATTGCCAGGTTTTGCCGGTGTCACTGCTTTTGTAAACGCCAAGGCCGGAATACGAAGACCTGCTGCTGTTTGCTTCTCCTGTTCCTATCCAGATGTCGCGGTTCTTCCAGTTCACGGCAATGTCACCTATATCAATTACATCTTCATGATCAAATATGGGATCAAAGCTTTGTCCATTGTTTGTTGTATGCCATACGCCGCCCGTGGCATAGGCTACATAGAATTCAACAGGATCGGCAGGATTCACATCTATATCAACCACACGACCACTCATAGCAACGGGACCTATGTTCCTAAATTTTACTGCATTCAATAAGGTATCTTCTTTCCATAATTTTCTTTCTTTTAAACCGTTCAATCTTACAGAAGCTGGTGTAGGCAACACTTGTGCGTAACACACGTTAAAGGTTAAAATTGTTACAAACAAAAGCCATTTAAGCCGACATAAAGCATTTGAATTGGTAAATTTGTTGAGTTGGCCTGGAAGTAAATAAATGAATTGCATTATCCTCTTTTTTAAAAAATAATATGATGTTTTCAAAAGTACAAAAGTGGTCTTTGATAATTGTTGCAGCCCTGTTTTTTTGCATAAAAGCAGATGCACAATATAAGTCATATACCATCTCGGTTAATGGAGATACCTTGAATGCAGTAGATAAAAATGGAATGAAGCAAGGCAAATGGTTGATTCATGTAGACCCTTTGCGTGGTGAACCTGGTTATGAAGAAGAAGGCGAATTTGTGAATAATGATAAAGAAGGTATTTGGAGAAAATATACTTTGCAGAGCGATATCATTGCGATTGAAAATTATCGGTTTGGCGGT
This sequence comes from Ginsengibacter sp., assembly GCA_040007325.1. GTDB lineage: Bacteria > Bacteroidota > Bacteroidia > Chitinophagales > Chitinophagaceae > Ginsengibacter. Next base: position 9,453 of record JBDTVF010000023.1, read on the forward strand.
AAGGATGGAAAGTCGCAATATTTCTCACCGCTTGGTGATCTCCTAAGAGAGGAAAGCTGGAGAGCTTATAATCCGGATGAACCATACGACACCATTCCTGTATATGGTACCGGCAGCAACGAGATCATCAGTTTCAAAATTGTGAAAGCGGAGCAATACAGTGTGAAAGATGGCAACTGGACTTATTATGATCCTTCAACCGGAAGAGTTTTAAAAATGGAAACGTATGATCGGGGCCACCTCTCGCCTGGACAAAAAAATACCGAAACCGTTATTGATATTCCAAAAAACCAGAAACCCAAAGAGGTTGTAGAATATGAAAAAAAGAACAGCAAGAAAAAGAAAGTAAAGCTTCGAGACGGATCTACCAATCATTAATTGTAGTTGGTAAGTTTCCAAAACAATTTTGTTTAAATAGCGAGCATAAAAAAAAGGCAACACTTAAAATGTTGCCTTTAATTCTTTGGGTTTTTCAAATGATGTAAAACGGGTCGGTTTCTATAGTTGATTGAATTTTAAAGTAATTTCCGGTTTTCCTGGATTTTCTAACAGCGATATAGTCAAAAATGTTGCCAAAAAAATCATTATTTCTTAACAATTTAATTACCAACAGTTTAAAAAAAACTTAAAATTTTGTAAAGACCGGTTTTCCGGTTTTTCTTATGATTGAGCCTTCAAAAAGAGTTTTCCTCTATTATTTCTACTTCGCCAACATCGCCTATTTCAGGTTCATCGAAGAAATGATACTTTGTATTTTTTCCTCCGCCTTGGAATTGGCTCCTGCGAAATCTGCAGCGCTTTTCAACGGCGTATTCACACCGAAATAGAATTTAATTTTTGGCTCCGTACCACTTGGCCTTGCCGAAATTTTACTTCCATCTTCGGTGATGAATTGCAGAACGTTACTTTTTGGTAATGATATCTTTTCACTCATGCCTGTGCTTAAATCTTTCATTTCCTGCTTTTCATAATCATATAATTTCACCACTTTGCTCCCTGCAATATTTTCCGGTGGATTTTTGCGAAATCCTTCCATCATTTCGGCAATTTCCTTCGAGCCGTTCATTCCCTTTTTAGTAATTGAAATAAGGTCTTCTTTGTAAAATCCAAACTTCACATAGAGTTCCAATAGTTTTGAGAATAAGCTTTGCCCCTTACTTTTCTCTACCGCTGCAATTTCGCATATCATTGCCACAGCACTTATCGCATCTTTGTCACGCACTTTATCACCGATCATTAAACCGAAGCTTTCTTCACCGCCTACCACATAATTTTCTTTACCTTCTTTTTCCTTTATCATTTCAGCAATCCACTTAAAGCCGGTCAGTACGTTGTAACAATTGATATTACGATCTTTCGCAATCACATCTATCAGGTCTGTAGTTACGATGGTCTTTATTACCATATCGTTCGGCTTGGCAAGACCGTTGTTTTTCCTCGCTTCTATTATATAGTTAAAAACAATTAATGCCGTTTGATTACCATTCAGTAAAATCCATTCCCCATCATTATCTTTTACACCAATACCCACGCGGTCTGCATCGGGATCTGTTCCTAACAAAATATCGGCGTCAAGTTCTTTCGCTTTTTTGAGTGCAATACTCATAGTTTCTTTTTCTTCCGGATTTGGATAACCTACCGTGGGAAAATTTCCATCAGGTTTCGCTTGTTCCTCAACTATGTGCACATTGTCAAAACCAAACGCTGCAAGCGCCTGCGGTACCAGCATAATTCCTGTGCCATGTATCGGCGTATAAACAATCTTCAGGTCATGTTGTTGTTCGCAAACATCTGGGTTCACGCTAAGCGACTTCACCATTTGAATGTATTTCTCATCGAAATCTTTACCTATAATGGTTATGTTTTCTTTTTTGCCATCCCACTTTACATCGCCAACCCTTTTAATCTTTTCTACTTCGGTAATCACGTTTTCATCGTGTGGTGGCACCAGTTGTGCACCATCATCCCAATAGGCTTTATACCCGTTGTACTCCTTTGGGTTATGCGAGGCAGTACAAACAACGCCCCCTTTGCAGCCAAAACTTCTTATGGCAAAACTCAACTCCGGAGTAGGTCGCAGCGATTCAAACAAATAAACTTTGATATCATTGGCAGCAAAAATGTTGGCAGTGATCTCTGCAAATTCCCGGCTATTGTTACGGCTGTCATGAGCTATAGCAACTTTTGCAGTATCAAAAGATTTTTTCAAATAATTGGCAAAACCCTGCGTTGCCATGCCAATGGTATATTTATTTATCCTGTTGGTACCAACACCCATTACTCCCCTAAGGCCGCCCGTACCAAATTCAAGATCCTTGTAAAAAGCATCTTCAAGTTGTGATTGATCTTCCTTCTGCAACCTGCTTATTTCGTCTTTGGTAGCTTTATCGTAATCGCCGGAAAGCCATTCATTAATTTTCTTTTCAGTTTTTGCTTCCATATATTTTTTTTACAATTTGAAGGTATTTCAATTTTATCAAGCACATCCGCTAAAGATCATTACCCGTATTTTTGTATGATGTATTTCTCCTGTAACACAAGAGCGCTGAGGTTGATGATTTTATCAAGTGTTTTTGGCATTTTTTCGTACAAAAATATTTATGCCCAATATAGCTACAAGCAAGATGTTACTTTAAGTAAGCTTCAGGATTTTAAAGATACTTCAGATCAGCATAATTTTTATCCTTATAATAAAAAAAGGGTGAAACTGGTTGCCTTAGGGAATGTCGCTGCATTTGGATCTATGCTTATTGGTCTTAATGCGGCGTGGTATTCCCAATATCCAAGATCAGGATTTCATTTTTTTAATGACGAAGTAGAGTGGCTGCAGGTGGACAAAGTTGGCCATGCGTGGAGTATTTATAACGGTAGCAAAGCCAGCATGGAGCTATGGCGATGGGCCGGGCTTCCCCGAAAGCAACGGATATGGTTAGGTGGACTTAGTGGTCTTGCTTATGGCACAGTCATTGAAACCCTTGACGGCTTTTCATCAGAATACGGATTCAGCATTAGCGACTATGTGGCAAACATATTTGGATCGGGCATGTTTATCGCGCAGGAATTTGCATGGGATGATCAAAGGATAAAACTGAAGTTCTCATTTCATAAAAGAAATTACGGTCAGCCTGACCTTAACGCAAGAGCTGATAAGATCTACGGCGTAACTGAAATTGAGCGTTTCTTAAAAGATTACAATGCGCAGACTTACTGGCTTAGTGCAAACATTCAGTCATTTTTTCCGGAATCAAAATTTCCCAAATGGTTGTCGCTTGCCGGGGGATATGGCGCTGATGGCATGTTTGGAGCGAGAAGCAATATCGCGGTAGATAAAACCGGAACTGTTATTTTCGACCGGTCAGATGTTAAGCGCTACCGTCAATGGTATCTTGCCCCTGATATTGACTTAACCAGGATAAAGACGAACAAGAAAGGTTTGAAAGTTATTTTATTTGTTTTGAGCACCTTAAAATTTCCTACGCCTGCGCTCGAGTTTTCCAATGGTACATTTAAAGGCCATTGGATCGTATTTTAAGAGAAACTCAAAAGATAAGATTGAAGAGGACAAACAGTATTTCTTTTACCAGCAATTTATTTTTTCACAACATTTGTCTCGAGCCTTGCCCCTGTCACATCTTTCTCTTTTGTTTCTACAATTATTTTTTCATCAATCCCTGTTGAAACGGTAAGTCCTACATAATCCGGTGACACAGGAAATTCCCTGTGGCTTCTTTCAACCAACACAAGTGTTTGTATTTTTTTTGGATAAAAGTCAAGAAATGGTTTTACCGCGTATGAAAGCGTTTTACCTGTGTTAGCAACATCATCAGCAATGATGATCACTTTTCCATTAAAATCGTAATTGCCGGGTATATTTATTTTTTTCGGATCTTTTTTATCAAGATTAATTTCAAGTACTTCTATATCACCTTCAAAAATCTTTTCTAAATATTCTTTTATTTTAGCGGCGATAATTAAGCCGTTTACCTTAATGCCTGCAAGAAGAATTTCTTTCTCACCTATGTTATGCTCCGCGATTTCATAAGCCATTCGCTGCATCTTTTTTGCGGCTGTATCTGCTGTTATTATTAAATCTTCTGACGGCATACTGATATTTTTCATGAATATAATTACTCCCGCAGATTTGAACAATTAAACATTCAAAAGGTTATCTTAGCGATCATATCTTTTTCTATGCAACTCTTTCAGCAGATACTGTTTATTGCACTGACCGCAGGTGCCATATTTATATTTTCAGTAAAAGTGAAAGAGATATATCGTAACATAAATCTTGGGCGTGACGAAAATCTCTCTGGCAACGCAGCGCAACGATGGAATAATGTTCTATTGCTTGCATTGGGCCAAAAAAAAATGTTTCGTTACCCGCTTGTGGGCATCATGCACTTTGTTATTTATGCAGGCTTTATCATTATCAATATTGAAGTTTTAGAAATTGTATTAGATGGTGTGTTTGGAACGCATCGCATGTTTGCAGGAACGTTAGGTGGCTTCTATACATTTCTCATTGATTTTTTTGAAGTGCTTGCAATCACTGTGCTCATAGCTTGTATTATTTTTCTGGTGAGAAGAAATGTGCTTAAACTAAAGCGCTTCATGAAGCGCGAACTTGACGGATGGCCTAAAACGGATGCCAACCTGATACTTATCATCGAGATCATTCTTATGAGTTTGTTCTTAACAATGAACGCTGCAGATCGTGCATTGCAGTTGCAGGGAAATGAACACTACCTTGATCATGGAAATTTTATTTTGTCAGGATTGCTGGGTCCGGCAATGCAAAATCTTCCGACATCCACACTTATAGCAATTGAACGAACTTGCTGGTGGTTGCACATCGCAGGCATATTTGCTTTTCTTAATTACTTACCCTACAGCAAGCACTTTCACATTTTATTGGCGTTTCCAAATACTTACTACAAACCTCTCGAGCCTAAGGGCAAAATGGAAAACATGAAAAATGTTGAACAGGAGGTTCAATACATTTTCAAACCAGAGCTTATACCTGCTAACGCTGAAGCAGAGCCGCAGAAATTCGGTGCTAAAGATATTTTTGACCTGAGCTGGAAAAGCCTGCTTGATGCATATACTTGTACCGAGTGCGGAAGATGCACTGCTGCCTGCCCGGCAAATATCACGGGCAAATTACTCAACCCGAGAAAGATCATGATGGATACTCGGGACAGGATGGAAGAGGTGGGCAAAAACATTAAGCAAAATAAAACCTTCACTGACGACGGTAAAACTTTACTCCACAATTATATCACTACCGAAGAATTGAGGGCATGTACTACGTGCAACGCCTGCGTGGAAGAATGCCCCGTAAGTATCAACCCTCTTGACATCATTCTCGAACTGCGACGCTCACTCGTAATGGAAGAAAGCAATGCACCCGCCGAATGGAATGGCATGTTCAGCAATATTGAAAATAATTTTGCCCCCTGGAAATTTAGTCCTGATGAGAGGGATAAGTGGACGGAAGAAATGTGATCTCAATAAAAAGGAAATAAAAATCTTTTTTGGTTTACTTCAGGCTTCAATATTTACTCCCTCATAAATTTCTGAGATTACAATTTCTTCATCAATAGTTTTAATGAATAGAGAGCCTTCGGCAGTTTTATATTCTTCCAATTCCCAATGCTTATTCTCATTTAATCTATACGCTTCCAGGTTTATGCTTTCAGAATCTACGAGTATATATTCCTTTAGAGTTGGTATATCACGATATAATTTAAACTTTTCACCACGATCATAATTTTTTGTTGATTTGGAAAGCACTTCAATAATTACAGCGGGGTTTAAAACATTGTAATCATCATCATTAAGTGTAATTATTTCGCCGCAAATAACGGAAATATCAGGGTAGGTAAAAAGCGTGTTTGACTCTATATGAATGCGTAAATCGCTTCCATAGAGCTTGCATGATTTGCCTTTTAATTTTTGTTTTAATACAGTTAGAATATTATCGCTGATAATTACATGAGGAACTTTTGCGCCTGACATTGCAAATATTTCGCCTTTGTAATATTCATGTTTTTCAGTTGAAGTATTTTCCATATCAAGATATTCTTCAATAGAAATTTTTTGTTTCATATATGAAACAGCCGGCTCTCTTGTTTCCATGAAATGAAATTACAAATTTTCCCGCTCGCATTCTTAATAGTGTAGTCAACGGCAAATATTACTCAGAAGATTACCTAAGAAAAACGAACTTCTGCAGAAAAAACAATTATGAATACTATCTGGAGTATAAAGGAATTATGAGAAAGCTTGAAATGACATTACAATACATCGTACATCGCACACCTTACACCCTAAATGCTTCTATCAGCATCAAAATTTTCCAACTCCTTCGAAACTGCATTTAAGAATGTTGATCCCAATGCACCATCGATAATGCGATGATCGTAACTTAATGAAATATACATCATGTGACGAATGGCGATACTATCTCCTTGCGCTGTTTCAATTACAACAGGACGTTTTTTTATCGCACCTACTGCCATTATCGCCACCTGCGGTTGATTGATGATTGGTGTGCCCATAATACTTCCAAAAGTACCAACGTTGGTAATGGTGAAAGTACCATCCGAAGTATCATCGGGACGAAGTTTATTATTGCGTGCCGCATCGGCAAGACTATTCACTTGTTTAGTAAGCCCGGTAAGATTCAGTTGACCTGCACTTTTTATTACAGGTACTATCAGGTTACCTGTCTGTAGCGCTGTTGCCATACCAATATTAATATCTTTTTTAATGATGATGCGATCACCATCAACGCTGCTGTTTATTAAAGGATATTTTTTAATACACTTTACAATCGCTTCTATAAACAATGGAGTAAAAGTGATCTTCTCTCCTTCCTGCTTTTCAAATTCCTTTTTTATTTTTTCACGCCACAGAACAAGATTGGTTACATCACATTCTGCAAAGCTCGTAACATGTGCGCTTATATTTTTACTATCGACCATATGCTTCGCAATCATCTTGCGCATACGATCCATCTCAATTATTTCAACATTACCTGTGAACATTGCAGGAGTGCTGTATTCATGTTTTGGCGTGGGTGAAGGCACATGGTGCACTTTTGTTTCGTTGCTTTCTCCTGATTTTTTTGCCGGCTCAGCCTGGGGTGCAGTATCCCGATTTTCAAGATATGCCATGATATCTTTTTTGCTCACTCTTCCATCCTGGCCTGTGCCTTCCAAATTTTCCAATTCACTCATGGAGATGCCTTCACTTGCAGCGATGTTCAATACTAATGGTGAATAAAAACGTATGCCATTACTTGCGCCCGTATTCTTTGGTTTCTCCGAAGGCTGGTATGGAACTTCTTCTATAAGATTCGCTTCTTCATATGGCTCCTGCTTGTGTGAAGAAGGAGACTGTTGTAATTTTTCAGAAGCATTTTCAGTAGAGTTACCATTGGTATTAATTCTTGCGATAACGCTGCCAATAGGTACTACGTCATTTTCATTAAACAGAATTTCAGAAATAGTTCCTTCCGCAGTTGAAGGCACTTCGCTATCTACCTTATCGGTTGCAATCTCCAGCACAGTTTCATCATGGACAACTTTATCGCCTGGCTTTTTGTGCCACTTAAGAATTGTTGCTTCCATGATGCTCTCCCCCAGCTTAGGCATCACCAAATCTACCATGCTCATACAAGTAATTTATTTTTTCGACAATCAATGCCGTCAAAATTAAGCAAATTCAATAAGTTTAATGCTATACGAATTAAAGCAACGTAATGTTATGAAGACGCGGAGAACATTGTATCTACTAATTGGAGCTTTTTTAATTGTTATCAGTTTGGCAGTAGATTTTATTAATTTTTTTGAAGATAGAGATGCCAATTCAGATAGTATAGGATATTTCATTGGCTCCAATATACTCCTGATATTCGGGTTAGTTTTATTGAGAATGTCTTATAGTCTCAATAAAAAACTCCTTAAAAAAAATGATCCTTTAGAAAAATCAATTGACAACATAGGGAAGCCTTAATTTAATAATCTCAGTTGTTTCAGCAACAAGGCATTATTCTAATGTTCATTATAGAGATATTATCTGAAACTGTTTTATCAATTATCCACAATAAATTTCCGAAGAAAATTCAATGCCATCATAGCGGTTACTTCAATATTTCTTTCCCTCGTAAATCGCAGATTAATCTTCTGTGTTTGTTTTTTCTCTGCATTTCCCACGGCTATCCAAACCGTTCCTACCGGTTTATCTTTTGTTCCACCGTCAGGCCCCATTATACCTGATACTGCAATGCCATAGTCTGTGTTCATTTTTTCAAGAAGGCCTTTCAGCATTTCATTGACTGTCTCTTCACTTACCGCACCAAAATTTTGCAATGTTTGTTCTTTTACATTGAGCATTTTTGTTTTTATTTCGTAGGAATAGCTCACAATACTTCCTTCAAAATAAGCTGATGAACCCGGCACAGACGTAATGAGATGCGCAATGTAGCCACCTGTACAACTTTCAGCTGTCGATATGGTTTTATTTTTTGACTTTAGTAATTTTCCAACAAAAACTTGCATTGAATCATCTACATCCGTCACCATATAAGTTTTTACCAATGATTTCAAATTGGCAAAATATTCTTCGAGTTTTTTAGCAGTTGCTTCTTTATCAAAACCTGATGTGGATAGCCGTAAGCGCACCATACCATAGTTAGGCAAATAAGCAAGCTTAAGCCCAGGGGGCAATCCATATTCAAAATCATGGATGACTTCTGCAAGAGCCGATTCCCCAATTCCCGCAGTGAGGATTGTCCTATGCAATATCGAAGGCAGATTATATGTTGCTTTTAGCATAGGAATAACTGCATCCTCTACTATGCCCTTCATTTCGTAAGGCACACCGGGCATACTTATATAAATAGTATTATCCTTTCGAAAGATCATGCCCGGTGCCGAGCCACGCCTGTTTTGAATGACCTCGCACACATCGGGCACTTCCGCCTGCTTAAGATTCACTTCACTTATAGGCCTTTTAAAAACCTGTTCAAAAAGGTATTTCACGTGATCAAGTGCTTCCTGGTTTACGATCATCTTTCCGCCAAAATAATCGCAAAGTGCAGGCTTTGTTATATCATCGGATGTTGGCCCGAGGCCACCGGTAATAAGAATTATTTCAGCACCCAGGCTTTCCGTATCGAGCGCATTCTTAATTTCACCAAAGCTATCTCCTACGGCTACACGTTTCCTTACAGCGATACCGTTTTGATTTAGTTGTTGCGCTATCCATGCACTGTTGGTATCAATTACCTGCCCGATCAGCAATTCATCGCCAATAGTTATTATAGTTGCACACACATTTTTCATGGCGCGAAATTATGCTGGAAAAAAGTTTTTAGATTTTTTTTATTTGGAGTCTTGTCATATTTAATCAGAATTTATCTTTTAGTTTTGGCGACAACTTTATCGTATTGAAACAATTATTTTTTCTATTTATTCTGCTACCCATACTTCACGTTCATTCGCAGACCATCGATTCGAAGTTTAATTCAGCTTTCAAAAAATTCAGCGCAGACCCGGCTTTTACTCATGCCACAATAGGGCTTTATGTAGTTAATTCAAATACAGGGAAAGAAATCACCAGTGAAAATATCCAGGTAGGGATGGCACCCGCAAGCTGCCAGAAAGTAATCACTGCCTCCGCTGCTTTTGAATTACTGGGAGAAGATTTCCGGTATGCAACTTCGCTTGGCTACACTGGCAACATAAACAATGGAATTTTGGATGGCGATATCATTATCAAAGGTGAGGGAGATCCAACACTTGGCAGTTGGCGCTACGAAACAACGGCAGAAGAGAAAATGATATCATTGTTTCAAAAGCAAGTATCACAGGCAGGCATAAACGAATTAAGGGGCAATGTCGTAGCTGACGAATCCGCGTGGCAGGGAGAAGTAACACCTGATGGCTGGATATGGCAAGACATTGGCAGCTACTACGGCGCCGGCGCAAGGGCGATTAATTGGCATGAGAACCAGTATGATCTTTTGCTTAAATCCGGAAAAAAAATTGGCGATAGCGTGACCATTGTCGGCACCGATCCTTCACCCGTAATTAGACTCAACCTCCATTCGCTGGCTACGTCAGCGGCCAGGGGTACAGGTGACAATGCGTACATCTATTTTCCCATTGACAAAGATTATGGATATGTGAGAGGAACAATACCGGTGAATGAAAATAGTTTTAGCATCTCGGGAGCTATGCCGCATCCTGGGATGCAACTGGCGCTTACGCTTGAAGCAGCCTTAAAAAATAAAGCGATTGAAAACAACGAACAACAAAATAATGAGGATTCTATCGAAAACCCGGTTCATACTTTTTATACATATCAATCTCCTTCCCTCGATAGTATCGTCTATTGGTTCTTAAAACGAAGCGTAAATCTTTATGGGGAAGCTTTACTGAAAACACTTGCTAATAAATTTACACAATCAGGTTCTGTAGATAGCGGTGTTGCTGTAATCCAAAGATTCTGGAAGCAAAAAAATATTGAAACGTCTGCCTTACATATTATCGACGGGAGCGGCCTTTCTCCCGGAAACAGGATTACACCTGCATCTCTTGTTACTATAATGCAGTATGCAAGAAAGCAGAAGTGGTTTCCTGCATTTTTTGATGCACTGCCTGAAATTAATGGCATAAAAATGAAAAGTGGCTCAATTGGTGGCGTGGTTTCTTATACTGGATTCATAAAAAGCAAAAGCGGCGAGAACTATACCTTTTCATTTATCATCAATAATTTTGACGGCGAAACAAATGCTATCAGGAAAAAAATGTGGAGATTGCTCGATATATTGAAGTAATATTCATTAGTGTTCTAATTTTAAAAATAATATTATGAAAGAACAAAATCTAAAAAACCATTCGAGATTTGTACCCTTGTTTCATTTTGTGCTGATCCTGCTGATTTTCCTGTGCTTCGCAGCTTCAATTTGGAATATGTACCGTGCGTACGAGCATCATTCCGGGAGATTGGTTGCGGCTATATTGTTTGTGTTGTCTATTGGTTTGGGCATCGTTACCTGGTACGCCCGTGCGTTTCCGCTAGTAGCTCAGGATCGTGCTATAAGAGCTGAAGAAAATCTGCGCCATTATTTTCTTACAGGCAAGCCTCTTCCACCTGGCCTCAGTTTTAGCCAGGTCATAGCCTTACGTTTTGCTGAGGATACTGAATTTGTTTTACTCGCAGAAAAAGCATTTAAAGAAAACATGAGCTCGCGGGAAATAAAAAATTCAATAGCAAACTGGAGACCGGATAACTATCGCGTATAGCCCAAAAATACGGATGGTATGCTACAGTTTTTTACCTGGCAAATACTTGTTCTTTTTTTTTAGCAACCATAAAGAAATTATCAACCAAATAACACTCAGGCAAAATCCAGCTATAACATCACTGGGATAATGAACCCTTAGATAAACACGACTAAAAGCAATCGATGTTGCCACAATAAAAAATAATATAGTTGCTACTATTTTCCATGCATTAGAGATGCCAGTTTTCCAAATGATAAATACAATAAGCCCGTAAAATGTATACGCGGAAAAAGAATGCCCACTCGGGTAACTGAACCCGGTAACATTTTGTATGAGAGGATCGAGGGGCCGGGTACGTTTGAAAATATTTTTTAAAAGATCCAGCAACAATGTAGTCGTAAGCCCTATGAATGTCACGTCAATCGCCAGTGCCCATTTCTTTTTTTTCAAAAAGATTAAAATTAAAATGACATAGGCGGGTAGCAGGAAATCGCGCGAGCCGAAAAATGTTACGGCTTCAAAAATATGAGTCATAGCAGGAGAATCAATTGTCGAAACTTTGCTATATATAATCGTATCAAAAGTACTTTCATGTTCCAGCACAATTTCGTCAGTAATAGCCACGAAAGCCGTTAGCGTAACAATAAATAATACGATGGCAATAATTAATTGCGTTGTAAACAACTTTACAAAACGTCCCTTAAATTCTTTATTATCCAATTTAGATTTTAGAGATTATCATTTTTAATATTGCTTCCATGTTATCGAACTTTATACTTTCTTGTAACCCGCTATATTCCTGCTTAAAAATAAGCAATTGCAAAAATTATTTAAGAAAAAATTACCGGGATAAATTATTCAATATACGCATCAGAAAAATCAAAAACTGTTTGCTTAAACAAATTTTGGAAGAACTGCTTTCCGACCTTACTTTTGCCGCGGAGAGTTGGCAGAGCGGTCTAATGCGGCGGTCTTGAAAACCGTTGAGGGTTACACCTCCTGGGGTTCGAATCCCTAACTCTCCGCTGAAATTCATTATTTAAGCTTTACCTGATGAAAGAGCTCCCGTAAAACTCAATGTTTGCGGGAGTTTTTGTTTTGAAAATTCTATCCCGTTGATACTTTTATCAGAAATACGTTTCAAGCCATTGAGCCATTCATGACTGTTATACCATTCTTCTGTCTTCTGATCTAACAACGCTTACCTACTGATTAACAAGAATCTAAAAACTTTGATTATTTCACACTTATTTATTTTAGAGCAAAGGCGATATATTTTCCACCTGGCTTAAGTCCCCTACCCCCTCCTGCTGCTATTACCACGTATTGTTTTCCATTCACCTCATAAGTTATAGGAGTTGCAAAGCCACCAGCGGGAAGTTGATATTCCCATAACACTTTTCCAGTCTTTTTGTCAAAGGCACGTATCTTCTCATCCCTGGTACCCGCAATAAAAATTAGTCCTCCGGCAGTTACAATAGGCGCTCCATAACTTTCAGTACCGGTTATGGGTATGCCTTTCTTTGTCAACTCAGGGAATTCCCCTAAAGGGATTCGCCATAAATAATCTCCGGTGTTAAGGTCAATGGCATTAAGTGTGCCCCATGGTGGCTTAACGCCAGGGTATCCATCCGGATCAAACAGCTTTCTCCATTCTTTGATAACGTAAGCAGGTTTAAATCCAAAAGCTTTATTCTTAATTGCAACTGTGGCATTTCCTTCCCTGTGATCACTAAATACTTGTCTGCCAGTTCGCGGATTTAATATGAAATTAACTATCTCGAGCCGGTCTTGTTCTGAAATCCGTTGGAATGAGGGCATCCGGCCTATTCCGGTTTTCAGTATTAACTGAATTTCATTAATAGTGCGTCTTTTACCGATATCAATCAGGTTAGGAAATTCTGTTCCAATTCCTTTTCTATCCTGCCCATGGCATGCCGAACAATTTA
>JBDTVF010000024.1:0-22584 GCA_040007325.1 Ginsengibacter sp.
TTGTCTTCATTTCTATCCTTATAATGTTCAGTACACTTGGGGCGCTTAACGCGGTCATATTTTTCTACCCAAGGCTTTATTATAGAATGGCGCAGGAAAAATCTTTTTTCCGAAAGGCAGCTAATGTGCATCCTGTGTACAGGACACCCTATGTCGCGCTCGTTTATGTTATGGTCTGGAGTATTGTACTTGTTACAACGGGTACGTTCGACATTCTTACCAACATGATAATCTTTGCAGGATTTTTTTTCTATGTGCTGCTGGCCTGGGGGCTTATAAAAATGAAAAGGAATGGTACGATAAAAGCAAAGGTTATTGGTTACCCGGTGATACCTGCATTCCTTATTTTATTTTCATTAGCTCTGTTAATAAACACGGTTTATCTTCAACCGAAGCAGACTTTAATTGGAGTTGCGTTAATGCTCAGCGGAGTACCTTTTTACTATTATTTTAGAAAAGAGAATGTTGATGACAAAAAAAATGCCGCTTCTCATTAAACTGAATCGAGCATTTTGTGTTATGATCAATTTCATATTTGAGCAAAATTACTTCCGATGAATACATATCAAACTGGTTCTAAAAAGATCTTTTTACTTGTGCTGGTAATTCTTGGATGGTTTGCTCTTGTGGCTCAGTTATATCTGATCCTATTAAACAGGAGTACGACAGTGCTTTCAACCATTATACGCTATGTGAGCTTCTTCACTATACTCACCAATTTTCTTGTAGTTGTTTGCTCAACAGTTCTTTTGTTTTATAAAAAAGGGCGATGGGTTACATTCTTTTCTAATCCAAAAACATTGACAGCGATTGCGATGTACATCACTATCGTAGGCCTCGTCTACAATCTAATTCTGCGATTTCTATGGCAGCCGGAGGGGCTTCAACTAATCGTAGATGAATTGCTCCATTCAGCAATACCCTTGCTATTCATAATATTCTGGTCCGTCTTTGTTCCAAAAGCCTTTCTCAAGGCTAAAGATATTTTGCCATGGCTTTTGTATCCATTAATCTATATAATCTACATCTTGATAAGAGGGTCGGTTAACGACGTTTACCCCTACCCGTTTATTGATGTAGCAGCGCTTGGCTACGGAAAAGTAATTTTTAACAGCGGCATGCTGGTAATTGTATTTGTTATTTTTTCGCTTTTGTTCGTTTGGATGGACCGGAAGAAAAGAATTAAAAAAATTATTTAATTAATTCTTCTCCCTCAATTCCTGGATAAACTTTTCTATCCCTCTCCTGATTTCTGTTGAGCTGCTATGGTGGTTGTTTACGAGCGTTGAGAAAATGAGCAGCTTATTTTTTTTCGTATAAAGAAACCCGCTTAGTGCGACCACACCTGAGAGTGTGCCCGTTTTTACATAGATGAAGCCGCTGTCTGCTCTGTAATAATTTCGGATGGTGCCCGTGCCCCCGGTTGCCAAAATATTTTTTATGCGATCCATTCCAAAATCATTTTTCATTTTATTGAGGATCATTACAAAATCCTTGGGTGAAAAAAGATTGTAATGACTCAGTCCTGAACCATCTACCCAATAAGGCTTTTGGGGAAGTTCTTTAAAATCGGTCTTTAGCAATGTGTCTATGATCATTTCATCGCTCATAACGCCCAATAATTTATTGCTTACCATTAAAAGTGTTTGCTCCGCAAAAAAATTATCACTCCTGTGCATTAGTGGTTTCAGCATAGAGTCGGTAGGCTGCGAATGGATTATTTGCTGTACTACTTTCGATTGAACCTGCTGGTCATTTATTACAATTGATTTATGAAGCGTATCAGTAAGCAATTGTTGCACCAGTGAATTACTTGCATAAAACGGCGTTTCGGTATAATGCTCTGTTTCGCCCGATGCTGTTACAGTGAAACTGTTTTCAGCTAACTCCCGGTGAACAGCCTGTGGAAAGAGCGATTTGTCGACAGTATTTGCGACCTGGACATTGTTTTTAAAAAAGGAAGGCATTACTTCATAATCATTCAGGCGGTTTTTTATTTGCACGATATTTCCGTAAACAGGCATTGCACTTCGTTCAGCGGCATAGTAATCACTGTAATCATCCCACGACCAGCCACCTCCCCATCGTTGTTCTTTCCAGCGTGAGGTATTGATAACAATCTGTTTTTTAGAATTTGATAAGAAATTATAACCAGGCTGGATGAAATATTCGGGATGTAAAAAAGTAGGATCTCCATTTGGCGTAACAAATAATGTGTCATCTGCTTCATAGTATCGGAAAGCAACGAGACTATCTCCAAGGTATTTCATGGCGGCATAGCACGTCGGCAATTTTGTATTGCTTGCCGGTACAAAATATTTTTCTCCCTGGAAATTGTACCAGTATTTACCGGTAGCAGGTTCATAAATACTGATACCTGTATGCGCCGACACAAAGGCCGGATTAGTAAACACATCGCTTTTCGCCTGCCTGCTTATTTGTTTTGAAACGGAACAGCCGGATATCAGGATCGCGGTTATTGAGATAGTTTTTAAAAAATATTTTTCCATTTTGTCAAATTACAAAGAAATTTTTCCAATTAATGAACGGTATTTGAAAATGTTGATCGGCTGCTCTACGGTATAATAATAAGTTAATCCATTCGTAGCTAAGACTGTTTTACTACAGCCCATTACCTTCAATTTAGTAACTTTGCCATCCTGTCATTTTGGCTATGAAAAATTTTCTGCACCAATTTTGACAAGATTATATTTTACAAAAAACTATCATTTAATAAGAATTATATGTCCGGGTTCCTTTCAAAATTATTTGGCGGAAGCAAAAGCGAGAAGGATGTGAAGGTAATTACGCCCTATGTTGCTAAAATCAATGCTTTTTTCGAAGAATATAAATCTCTTTCTAACGATGACCTGCGGAATAAAACAGCAGAGTTTAAGCGTCGTATTAAAGAATACCTTACAGAAACTGATAACGAAATTAGCTCGCATAAAGCTGAGGCTGAGTCCCTGGATTCTTCCGATATTGAGGGACGTGACAGCATTTATCATGAAGTGGATAACCTGATCAAGGGCCGTGATAAAAAAATTGAAGAGATTCTTCTTGAAATATTGCCTGAAGCTTTTGCAGTGGTAAAAGAAACTGCACGCAGGTTTAAGGAAAATAAAGAGCTGACGTCTGCAGCAACAGAGCAGGATAAAACCTTTAGCATTACAAAAAAATATATCACGATAGAAGATGATAAGGCTATTTATCAAAACACATGGGCTGCAGGTGGTAGCGACATTACGTGGAATATGGTGCATTACGATGTTCAGCTGATAGGTGGTATTGTTTTGCATGAAGGTAAGATTGCTGAAATGGCTACAGGTGAGGGTAAAACGCTGGTGTCTACATTACCTGCTTATTTGAATGCTTTGGCTGGTGAAGGCGTCCATATTGTAACGGTTAACGATTATCTCGCCCGCCGTGATAGCGAGTGGAACGGAACTTTATTTGAATGGCTTGGTCTTACTGTTGATTGTATCGATAAGCATGAGCCAAACAGCGACGCCCGTCGCAAAGCATACAACAGCGATATTGTTTATGGTACTAATAATGAATTTGGCTTTGATTACCTGCGTGACAACATGGTGCACACCCCGGATGAAATGGTTCAGCGCAAGCATCATTTTGCCATGGTGGATGAGGTGGATAGTGTTTTGATCGATGATGCGAGAACACCATTAATTATCTCTGGTCCTGTACCAAAGGGGGACAAGCAGGAATTTGACCAAATGAAGCCACGTATCGAAAGAATTGTAGATGCGCAGAAGAAAGTAACCAGTCAATTTTTGATTGAAGCAAAGAAAAAAATAACTGAGGGAAACGATGATCCGAAGGATGGCGGTCTTGCTTTATTCCGGGCACATCGCGGATTACCAAAAAACGGGGCGCTCATTAAATATTTAAGTGAGCCGGGTATGCGGGTAAAGCTTCAGAAAACTGAAAACTATTACCTTGCCGATCAGCAAAAAAATATGCCTAAGGTCGATGATGAGTTGTTTTTCCATATTGATGAAAAAAACAACCAGGTAGAGCTTACAGATATGGGCATTTCATTGATTACCAAATCCGGCGAAGACCCTGAATTTTTTATACTGCCGGATATAGGTGTGAAGCTTGCGGAGATAGAAAAAAGTGACCTTGGCGCTGATGAAAAACTTCATGAGAAAGAAACTTTACTTAATGAGTATTCTATAAAGGCTGAAAGAATACACACAGTTCAGCAATTATTGAAAGCATATACACTCTTTGAAAATGACGTGGAATATGTGGTAATAGAAGGCCAGGTAAAAATAGTAGATGAGCAAACGGGCCGTATTATGGAAGGCCGCCGTTATTCTGACGGGTTGCACCAGGCAATAGAAGCTAAAGAAAACGTGAAGATCGAAAGTGCCACGCAGACTTATGCTACGATCACCCTGCAAAACTTTTTCAGGATGTACCATAAGCTTGCGGGCATGACTGGTACTGCCGAAACGGAAGCTGCAGAATTCTGGGATATTTATAAGTTGGATGTTGTTTCCATTCCTACAAATGTGCCGGTTATAAGAAATGACACGCAGGATCTCGTTTATAAAACCAAGCGTGAAAAGTTGAAAGCGGTAATTGAAGAAGTTGAAAAAATGCGTGAGGCCGGAAGGCCCATTCTTGTGGGTACCACGTCCGTTGAGGTAAGTGAATTGCTAAGTAGAATGATGAAGCAAAAAGGTGTTCCTCATAACGTTTTGAATGCAAAACAGCACGCAAGAGAAGCACAGATAGTTGCAGAAGCGGGTTTGGCGGGCAATGTAACCATCGCTACCAATATGGCTGGCCGCGGTACTGATATTAAACTCGGGCCAGGGGTTAAAGAAGCCGGTGGTCTTGCAATATTAGGTACTGAAAGGCATGAAAGCCGCCGTGTAGACAGGCAGCTTCGTGGCCGTGCAGGACGCCAGGGCGATCCCGGCACTTCGCAGTTTTTTGTTTCTCTCGAAGATGACCTCATGCGCATGTTCGGAAGTGAAAGAATTGCTTCCCTTATGGATAGGATGGGATATAAAGAAGGTGAGGTGATACAGCACAGTATGATCTCAAAAAGTATTGAGCGTGCTCAGAAGAAGGTAGAAGAAAACAACTTTGGTATAAGAAAAAGATTACTCGAGTATGATGATGTGATGAACAAGCAGCGTACTGTAATTTACGGAAGACGCAATCATGCATTGTTTGGGGAGCGGCTTGCGCTCGATCTTGACAATGCATTTTACTCAGTCGCAGAAGGTATAGTGATCTCGTTTAAGGAGATCAATGATCATGAAGAATTTAAACTGGCTGCGATCATGAATTTTGGTATTGATACGGATATTGCTGCTGAAGAGCTTGATAAGGTAGATGTAACTACTTTGTCCAACAGGTTGTATTATGAAGCGAAGGATCATTACAATCACAAGAATAAGATGATGAATGAGCAAACACTTCCGATAATGAAAAACATCCGCAGGGAGCAGGGCTCACATATTGAGAATGTGGCTGTACCATTTTCTGATGGGAAAAAAGCCATGCAGGCAGTAGCCAATCTTGATAAAACAATAGAAACAAACGGAGCCGAACTCACCAATGCACTGGAGCGCAATATCACCCTTGCCCTTATAGATGATGCGTGGAAAGAACATTTGCGTGCGATGGACGATCTGCGGCACAGTGTGCAAACTGCCGGTTATGAACAAAAAGATCCGCTGGTGATCTATAAGATTGAAGCTTTCAACGCCTTTAAGCAAATGGACGACCAGGTAAATAAAGATATTGTAAGTTTCCTTGCTCATTGCAATATTCCGGTAGAGCAAAACCAGGCAAACAGGATCCAGGAAGAAAGAAAGCGCAAAACTGACATGAGTAAAATGCGTCAGCGCAAGGAAGAATTTGCCGGTGCCGGCGGCAGCAGCCCGGAATATCTTTCACAGGAAAATGATTACATCGATCCTTCGGAAAATGTGAAGCAGGAGCCAATAAAAGTCGGCCCCAAGATCGGGCGTAATGATCCTTGTCCTTGCGGCAGTGGTAAGAAGTATAAGCAGTGCCATGGAAAAGACGCATAGTTTATTTTATTAAAATCAATTTATATAAATTTGCAACTACAACTTAGTTGCAATTTTTTTATATTTGAACCCGGTATGTCAAAAAAAGAGAAGCTGGTCAATCGACTTTTATCTCGCCCAAATGATTTTAGTTATAGCGAATTAAAATCTTTGCTAAATAGTATAGGATATAGTGAATCAAATAAAGGCAAAACATCCGGATCCGCAGTAGCGTTTGTTAACAGGGGAAATTCGCATATTATTCGACTTCATAAACCTCATCCTAAAAATATATTAAAGACTTACCAGGTTGATATGGTTATTGAGGAATTAAAAAAAGAAAATCTGATATGAAAAAAGATTATCTGGAATATGAAGGCTTTCATGGCACAGTACACTTTAGCAGTGAGGACGCAATATTCTTCGGCAAAATTTCAGGCATAAATGACCTGGTTACATTTGAAGGTGCTTCAGTAAAAGAATTGCAAAAAGCTTTTGAGGAAGCGGTAGAAGATTATATATCTATTTGCGAACGGGAAAAGATCCCGGTATTAAAGTCTATGAAAGGCTCTTTCAATATAAGAATATCACCTGAGCTCCATCAAAAAGCTGCAATCGTATCTTCGAAACAGGGTGTGTCCTTGAATCAATTTGTTCAAAAAGCAATTGAAAATTCCTTGGGAAATATTACAAAACCTTCCGGAAAGAAAGCAAGTTAGAAGCAAGTCAAAAAATTACCAATTAGGAATGAATATTGCCAAATACATAGACCACACTATCTTAAAACCCACGACAACATTAGCAGAAATTGAAAAGTTCTGCCAGGAGGCGATTGAATATGAATTTGCCGCGGTATGCATTCCCCCTTTATTTGTAAAAAAAGCTAAAGAATTAGTAAGTAATTCGGATGTAAGAACCGCTACGGTTATTGGTTTTCCTTTTGGATACTCTGCAATAGAAGCAAAAGTCGCAGAAATTGTTTTGGCGATCGTAGATGGGGCTGACGAGCTTGATATGGTAATCAACATTTCCGCAATAAAAAATAATGACTGGCAATTTCTTGCCAATGAAATAAATACCATTTTACCCGTAGTTCGCAATCGCAATAAAGTGCTAAAAGTGATCATCGAGAGTGGCATACTCACGGATGAAGAAATCATTAAATGCTGCGACATATATGGAGCAGCGAGTATTGATTACGTCAAAACTTCGACTGGCTATGCTGAAAAGGGAGCTTCGGTTCATGCTGTTCAGCTGATAAGGCGTCATCTTAGCGACGCGGTAAAAATAAAAGCAAGCGGTGGCATTAAAACGTACCAATTTGCAAAAGAATTGATTGAGGCCGGCGCTGACAGGCTCGGTTGCAGCAGCAGCGTCCAGATCATTAAAGAAAGCCAGAGCCAATAAAATCTTAATTTCTTCATACATACAACTTAATGCTTCCATTTTTACTCTCAGCAATGACAACCAATCATGGTATTATTTTTGACAAATTCTATTCGTAAAATATGAAGCTTTTATTTTCCCTTTTATTTATTGCTTTTTGTACAGGTTCATTTGCGCAAGAAGCCGATTCCATGGGCGAAAGCAGAATGGTAGTACATAAGGACTATCGACTCGCAATTATTGCAAGGAAAGAATCTGACATCAACACTGCAATTTTGAAATCAATGGCGCGGACAGCAAAGGGCTATCGCCTTATGGTGCTTAATACAAATGACCGCGACTATGCATTGCGTGTGCGCTCCGAGCTGCTTCAAAAATTTCCTGAACAAAAGCCTTATATGTGGTTTGCGAATCCTTATATAAAATTGAAATTTGGAAATTTTAAAACAAAGGAAGAAGCAGAAAGTTACCAGAACAAAATAAGCAAAATGCTTAATGGGCAGACCATATATTTACTGGAGGAAACCATTGAAGTTAAGCCGGACAAAGACTTCGATCCGGATGAAATGAGATAGTATTAAAGCTCCTTATCTCTTAACTTCTTTCATTTATTTTTGTTTGGAAGCCTCATTAAAAATTTTCAATTTTGCTTAGTTTTAAAAGTAATTTTTATACTTTTAGTTGTCAATTATTTTTTGCCCCCAAATCCCCAAAGAATGAAAAATAATTTTACTCAGGCATTTATTGCCGTATTTATTCTTTCTTGTTTTACTCTCAGCTGTAAAAAAAATTCTTTAGACTCTCTCTATGTTAAAAACAACTCGGTTAACTTTTCAGTTGCGGATGCTACAACATGGTTTAAAGATCATCTACCACTTGAAGCAAATTCTGCCATTGGTAAAAGTTGTAAAATAAAAACTTTATTACCATCTGGAAGCAATGCTATAATTGGTGAAGATGATAAATATTATGCAGTAGAATTTCCCGTGGAGCTTGAGAGGCCTTTAGGATTTACAGTCTCTAATACGATTTCTCCTGCCGATAAGATAAATGGTAGCAGCAGGTTATTAATTTTGAAAAGTAAGAAGAACGGCTATATAAGGTCGGTATTAATGCATATCTTTTCCAGCGATCAGAAACCTGATCTAACTATTTCTTATTCGAAAATAAGCAAGAGTTTTAATGGCAATATTTTTTACACTGATTTATATGGCAATTTTATTAATGGATACGTTTATGAAAACGGCAAGATCATTAAGAAAACCAAATTACAACGAAGTTCACTTCTCACAGTTCCGCCACGTGACCCTATAATTGAACAGTGTATAAATAGCGGGGTGGACTGGTATCAAAGAAGTTGCGATGTTTATGCAGATGGATCGATGGTCTGCGGTGCCTGGGAATATATTGGAACAGTGCCTACGGTAACATGTAATGATATTCCTAGTGGTGGTGAGGGTGGACCGGGTGAAGATGAATGTATAACCGATGAGAAAAACAATTTTAATCAAGAGGCATCGGGCGCATACGCCACATCGCAAACACTAAGTTTTTCAAATAGTACCATTAACACCTTTCAGAAGCATAAGGATCCAATATGGACATGCCTCAATGGGTACGGACCTTGGAAGTTGAATTCTCAGGAAATCGGTATCGTCAAATTAGTAGACCCCAATATTAATAGTTGGGAATGGGTGTCTTTAACACACGGCGGTATAACAATGGAGGGTAGCCCTTTGCCCGGCACCTCGCTATCATTTACGCAGGGGGTTGGAACACCAACGATTAGTAAAAAAATTTCTGGGATGTCCTTAAACTTCACTGTTACATATACTTTTGTTTGTGATTGCCCAAATTTGCCCGGTATAGGATGGGTTCCTCCCATTCATAAATCTTATACTTCTACGGCTTTGTGGAATTCTAATCCTCTTTAAAAAATGATTAAGGTCGCGATTCTTTTTAAGACCGTATTAGTCGGTGCTTTAGCAATTACATTTTCAAAATTTATACTTTGTAATTCCAATCACAATCAGTTAAAATCCATAATGCTAATTTCAAATTCTCCTGTCGGTCTTTTTGAAGACCACGGCGAAAAAAAAATCTATAACATCACAGATACCACTGGCATATTTTATTTCAATAATTATATTTTGTACCGTTTGCCACCGACCCAAGTTTTTGAGACTGGTGAGAATGTAAAGAATTCGGAGCAGTATTTTATCTACAATAATGAGGATGAGAAGGGAATTTTATTTGATTCACTCAAAGAACATTGCAGCACAAAACAATTTAGCGTCGATTCTTTTTTATTTGCAAGGGGAGGCCGTGGAAAAGACTTTGATATTCCAGTAGATACTGTATGGAAGCTTGCAGAAACCTTTCAAAACACAGAATTTGTTATTGAAAAATATGCTTTAATAAAGCAATCAAATGAATTTTATTATGATTCGATCTATTACTACTATTCCAAAAATATTACCCCGATTGATTTTAGCTTTTCCAGGAAATTAGATAGCATTAAAGGAATGAAATTGCAAAAGATACGGTTATTATATAATGAGAATTACTCATTCTCTCAAAGTAAGATCATTCCCAAACGGGAATTTTCTTTTGAGTTTAAAATAATGCCTACCAATAATTCAAATGAAATCTTCAATTTTTTCAGGCGATTTGAAAATTGCAGCAATAAGAATGGGAATCAAATTCAATAACAGAAAAGGTAAAAACTTTGATCGAACCAGGTCGAAATAGCAACTAAAAGAGTTTCATTCGTGAAACTCTTTTTATTTTTGAGACCCTGCGTTCACAGAAACAATTGAGGAGGAAAAGAATGATCAAAGAAAAAATAAAAAAACTAGCCGCTAAATATGCCGATGAATTCATCAAGATCCGTCATCATTTACATGCCCATCCTGAATTAAGTTTTAAAGAATTTGAAACATCAAAATTTATTCAGCAAAAACTTACCGAGTGGAATATTGAGCATGAAGTGATGGCGACCACTGGTGTTATTGGGCTTATTAAAGGAAAAAACGCAGGTGATAAAGTAATTGCATTGCGTGCAGACATGGATGCACTGCCGATTAACGAACAAAATGAAGTTGACTATAAATCTAAAAATGATGGCATAATGCATGCATGCGGTCATGATGTACATACTACTTGTTTGCTCGGCGCTTCTAAAATATTGAATGAATTAAAAGATGAATGGCAGGGAACAATAAAGTTAATCTTTCAGCCCGGCGAGGAAAAAAATCCGGGTGGCGCCAGCCTTTTAATAAAGGAAGGTGTTCTTGAAAACCCCAGCCCTGAAGCAATATTTGCTTTACATGTTCATCCGGGTCTCGAAACAGGTAAGCTAAGTTTTCGGGGAGGTATGGTAATGGCGAGTGCAGACGAAATTTATATAAGTATTAGTGGCAAAGGCGGACACGCGGCTGCGCCGCATCTTACCAGTGATACCGTTCTCACTGCGTCGCAACTTGTTGTGAATTTGCAACAGGTTATCAGCCGGATGAATAATCCTTTCAATCCATCAGTATTATCCATCACTTCCATACAAGGCGGCAACACTACCAATGTGATTCCCGGCGAAGTAAAGCTTATTGGCACTTTCAGGGCGATGAATGAAGAATGGAGATTTAAGGCACATGATCTTATACGAAATATTTGTAACCATACTGCTCAAATGACCGGGACTGAGATAGATCTTTTGATCGACGTAGGCTATCCTTATGTAACCAATAACGAAAACCTTACGATGTTAGCCAAACAAAAGGCAATGGAATTTGCCGGCCCGGAAAATGTCGAAGAGACAGAAATGAGAATGGGTGCCGAGGATTTTGCTTTTTATTCGCATAAAATACCTGCTTGTTTTTTCCGCCTCGGAGTAGGCAACAAACAAAAAAACATAAGTGCAGGAGTACACACTCCTCTATTCAATATTGACGAAGCCGCCATAAGCAATGGCATAGGAATCATGGCGTGGCTTGGCGCATCTGCAACTGATTATTGAGTTATTCACATTACCTATCTTTACTGTTCATTAATGAAACACCCGTCCGGTTAGAGGCACACAGAGTTTAAAAAACCAATATGCAAAAAATTCTTCGAAAGCAGGAGGCGCTTGATTATCATTCAAAAGGAAGACCCGGAAAAATTGAAGTAATTCCAACCAAATCAACAAAAACACAAAGAGATCTTTCATTAGCTTACTCACCCGGCGTTGCAGTGCCATGCCTGGAAATAAAAGAAAACCCCGAAACTGTTTATCAATATACCGCTAAAGGAAATCTCGTAGGAGTGATCAGTAACGGCACGGCCGTGCTGGGGCTTGGCGATATAGGACCTGAAGCCGGAAAGCCAGTCATGGAGGGTAAAGGGGTATTGTTCAAAATATTTGCGGACATTGATGTTTTTGATATAGAGATAAATGAAAAAGATCCTGAGAAGTTTGTCGAGATCGTCGCTGCGCTTGAGCCGACATTTGGCGGCATCAACCTGGAAGATATTAAGGCTCCGGAATGTTTTTACATAGAGCAGAAATTAAAAGAACGGCTTAAGATTCCCGTGATGCACGACGACCAACATGGTACAGCCATTATCAGCGCTGCCGCTTTGTTAAACGCATTGGAAATTCAAAGAAAAAAAATTGACCGTGTAAAATTTGTGGTGAACGGTGCAGGAGCCGCAGCTATGGCGTGTGTGCAACTGTATGAAGGGGTGGGAGCTAAGGCTTCCAATTTTGTGATGTTTGACCGTAAAGGTGTGATTCATGCGGGAAGAGAAGGTCTGGATGAAACTAAAAAGAGATTCGCGCAGACAAGGGATGCTACCCAAACCCTGGAAGACGCGATGAAGGATGCAGACGTTTTTATCGGTCTGAGTGTTGGAAATGTAGTGACGCCCGAAATGGTAAAGAGCATGGCAAAAAATCCTATTGTTTTTGCCATGGCCAATCCTGATCCCGAGATAACGTATGACAAAGCAATTGCGACCAGGAAGGATGTTATCATGGCTACCGGCAGAAGCGATTATCCTAACCAGGTAAATAATGTGTTGGGCTTTCCTTATATCTTTCGCGGAGCGCTTGATGTACGGGCTACGCAAATAAACGAAGCAATGAAACTTGCTGCAGTGAAAGCGCTTGCCGAACTTGCTAAATTGCCCGTACCCGATATCGTTACGATGGCTTACAGCGAAAAAAGTATTGTATTCGGGCCAACATACATTATACCTAAACCACTTGATAACCGGCTCTTGTCGATTGTAGCGCCTGCGGTGGCAAAGGCCGCCATGGAAAGCGGTGTTGCACGGCAACCAATTGAAGATTGGGATGCTTATATAGTTCAGTTGAACGATCGTCTTGGTATCGACAACCAGCTTTTGAGAATGATTGGTAATAAGGCCAGGAAGAACCCGAAACGGGTTGTGTTTGCTGAAGCGGAAAATCAAAAAATCTTAAAGACAGCCCAGCTTGTACAGGATGAAGGCTTGGCCTATCCTATACTGTTAGGTGATCCTAAAATCATCGCCTCCATTGCTTCAGATAATGGTATTGACCTTGATGGAATGGTTATCATAGATCCTAAGGGAGATGAATCAATCGAACGAAGAAAACATTACAGCGAACTATTTTTTGCCAAAAGACAGCGGAAAGGCTTTAACTATTACGAGGCAAAAAAGATCATGAAAGACCGCTTGTACTTTGGTTGTATGATGGTAGAAACCGGTGAAGCCGATGCTATGATTTCCGGCCTTTCGAAAAACTATCCTGATACGATACGACCTGCTTTACAAATTATCGGTCTGGAGGAAGGCTCCAAAAAAGTGGCGGGTATGTACATCATGATGACAAAAAAAGGACCACTGTTTTTAGCCGATACTACTGTCAATTTTAACCCAACCGCTGAGGAACTTGCTGATGTAACACTGATGGTCGCCAAAGAATTAAAAAACTTTGGAATAAAGCCGGTGATTGCTATGTTGAGCTATTCCAATTTTGGAAGTAGTGATTCTCCGGAGGCAAGACTTGTATCGCAGGCAAGAGCGATTGTAAAACAAAAAGATCCTACACTTACTGTGGACGGTGAATTACAAGCTAACGTCGCTTTTAACAAGGAAATGATCAGGGATAATTATCCTTTCAGTGAACTTGTGGGTAAAGATGTGAATGTGCTTATTTTTCCAAATCTTGCTGCGGGCAATGTTGCTTATAACTTGTTGCAGGAAGTAGGCGGTGCCGAAGCTATAGGCCCGGTACTGCTTGGCCTTAGCAAGCCTGTGCATATATTGCAATTGGGCAGCCAGGTGAGGAGTATTTACAACATGGTGATGATTGCGGTGGTAGATGCGCAAATGAAGTGTAAAAATAATAAGCAATCAGAGGCTGAACCCACCCGTAGATTTAAGAGACTTAAGAAAGAAACTAACGAAGCATAAACTTTTTCAAGTAAAGACAGACGTGAATTCACAGGAATATCTATCTTAAAGAAATTAACTCTTGCATTATACATTTTATATTCTTTCTAAATAATCTTTTTAAATGAAATTGTTTTCTACGATAGGAAAATATCTTTTAATGCTAAAGGGAATGTTTACCAAACCCGAGAACTTTAAAATGTATTGGAAAGAATTAATGCACCAGTCTGTAGAGATCGGTATCGGATCTCTTTGGATCGTTTCTGTTATTTCCCTTTTTATGGGAGCGGTGAGCGCTGTTCAAACTGCTTACCAGCTTACAAGCCCGTTGATAGCAAGAGAAACCATTGCCCAGGTTGTGCGTGACACAGTAATACTTGAGTTTGCTCCTACATTGGTTTGTATTGTATTAGCAGGTGTGGTAGGAAGCAAGATCGCGGGTGAATTGGGCAATATGCGGGTGAGTGAACAGATAGATGCATTGGAAATAATGGGTATCAATACAAAGGCTTATTTGATAATGCCTAAAATCCTTGGGGCTCTTATCACCATTCCGTTGTTAGTAGTGTTGGGTGCTGTATTAGGTATTTACGGTGGAAGATTAGCAGGAAGCCTTTCTGGAATACTTTCAACTGATACTTATGATAAGGGATTACTTGTGGCTTTCATACCAAAGAATATTTGGTTCGCACTTATTAAGGCGTACACTTTTGCATTTATCATAAGCAGTGTTTCGTCTTTTTATGGATACAATGTAAAAGGTGGTGCGCTTGAAATAGGAAGAGCAAGTACAACTGCAGTAGTTACCAGTTGTATCTTAATTTTATTTGCAGATTATATTCTTGCGCAGATATTGTTGGGCTAGCCGGAGTAGCAGCGAAGCCGCGATGATTAATGGTCTGTTTTTTTGAATAATAATAACTCACACTCATGATAGAACTTAAAGATGTAAGAAAATCTTTTGGCGACAAAGAGATATTGCGTGGAGTAAGTGCAGTTATGGAAACAGGAAAGACTAACCTGATCATAGGCACCAGTGGCAGCGGTAAAACGGTATTACAGAAATGCATGGTTGGGTTGTTTGAGGTGGATAGCGGTGGTATATTATTCGATGGAAAAGATATGGCAACCATGCAGCAGGACGAACGAAAAGAACTGCGTCAGCAGATAGGTATGCTCTTCCAGGGCTCAGCGCTTTTTGATAGCATGACGGTAGAACAAAATATCAAGTTCCCGTTAGACATGTTCACTGACTGGAATCACAAAAAGAAAATTGACCGGGTGAATGATGTGCTTGACCGGGTAAATTTAAAAGATGCCAATAAGAAATTTCCTGCTGAAATAAGTGGTGGTATGATGAAGCGTGTGGGTATCGCACGTGCGGTTGTTCTCAAACCAAAATTTCTTTTTTGTGATGAGCCAAACTCCGGCCTTGATCCGCAAACTTCGCTTCTCATTGACCAACTGATACGTGACATTACAAAAGAAAACAACATCACCACTATTATCAACACGCATGATATGAATAGCGTGATGGAAATAGGTGAAAATATTATCTACTTATATTATGGTGAAAAAGAGTGGGAAGGCACCAACAAAGAAATTATTTTCAATAAAAATAAAAAGTTAAATCAGTTCATTTTCGCTTCCGAGTTTTTGCGTGATGCAAAAGATATGCGCATGCTTGAAGAAAAAGGTATTGTAGATAACGATCGTAATATGGAAGACATAATGAGGGATGGTGGCGCCAACCTTGTAATGGGTGATGATGATGAATCACCTGCATCATGATATGTCTTCAAGTCACTCTTTTTTAGCGTTAAAGTTGAATTGCTTTCCGCCTGTCTATTACTCCTGCCACACGAATAAAACGCAAGTCTGAAAGGCGGAAACTTTCTACCTTTTATTCCAAATAGGATTCAGTAGTGAAAATAGTAATTGGCATTGCGGCAGTCTTCGCCCTGACAGGGTTTGAGACAAGAACTGATAACAGCCGTGATCTGCTTAAACAAATGCATGATAGATATGCCGGTAAATGGTATAAGACTTTCAGCTTTAGCCAGACAACTGGAATGTATAAAAACGACACATTACGGAAAACAGAAACATGGTATGAACATGTCAGGTTTCCGGCTGATTTCAGGATAGACTTCGGAAACCCTGATAGCGGTAATGCTGTTATTTTCAAAAATGATTCGGCATACTTTTTTAAGAATACAAAACATGCGGACACACGTGCAAATAAAAACGATCTAACTTTTTTACTCGGCGGTTTGTATTTCTATTCGTTCGATGACGTGATCGATAAATTCAAATCGCTGGGATATGATCTCGATAAATTCCATGCAGATAACTGGAAAGGTCAACCCGTATATGTAATAGGCGCCGGCAAAGGAGAGGAATCTATAAACCAATTATGGATTGATAAAGAAAATTTTAACCTGGTAAGAATGATAAAATTTGAGGATGGTCAGAAAGAAGAGGCGTTTTTCGAAGACCATGTGAAATTAGATAATGGCTACAGTGAAAGCGCTGTGCGCTTTTACATTAATAATGAATTGGTGCAGGTAGAAAAATATCATGAAATGAAGGTGAATGTAAAACCTGAAGAATCAATTTTTGATCCTGTCAACTTCATCAAGCTTCCGCGTGCATCCTATTGATTTCGCTCATTGTTGTTTTAAAAATCTATCAAGGCAAATAAAAATTATCATGCACATTTTTTATCCGTTGGTTTTCGTTTTAGTTTTCACCTGTAACATTCATCAATCACCTAAACATTTTTCTGAAATACGAGCTGAGTATGTAAATGGTATTAAAAAATTGCAAATCCCACCATTGCAATTGAATTTTAAAAATAATATCCCTGCGGACAAATCAACCCGATCGATAAATGATCAGATGATTTTTTTCCAAAAGAAAAACGACGATCTGAAGAATATGCAAGTTGAAAACTTAAACGTAGGAGAAGCCCAAGACTATGATTTAATGAGATATCAAATTGAGTTCAATATTGACAGACTTGATCTTGAATTCAGTAGCATAAAAGACCATTCTGCGATAGTAGCAGCAACGTCGATTTATCAGATTCCGAATGGTAAAAAATGGTATGAGTATTTTTTGAAAAGATGGCTGGGTGATAATGTTTCCCCGGATGAAATTTATCAGTTCGGTTTAGAACAGATCAAGCGGTCCCGGGGAAATATTGAATCGATTCGTAAAAAAGCCGGACTCAGTGAAAATGATTTCTATAAGAGATTGAATGATTCTTCTTTTTTTCTAAATAACCAGGATGCTATTAATAAAAGATTTCTTGGCATAAAGGCGACCCTTCTTTCTAATCTAAAAAATATTTTCTTCAACTATCATATTCCGGACGTAAAGATTGCACGCGGTACAAATGCTGAGCTTGCGCAAACTCCGGGCTATTATAGCGACAATGTTTTTTATTTCAACTTGTTTGATAAGCCATATAATATGCGACAAATGGATTGGCTTTTTATTCACGAAGCAATCCCAGGACATCATTTCCAGGCCTCAATTACCGATAGTGCTGAAGACAGTAACGTTGCGCAGTTATTTTGGTATCCTGGATTTGGAGAAGGCTGGGCTGCCTATGCCGAAGAGTATGGCAAAGAGTTGGGCCTTTATAAAACTGTTTATGATGAATTAGGCAGGTGGGAATGGGATGTTGTGAGGTCTGTTCGGGTCGCACTTGATGTGGGTATTAACTACTATGGCTGGAGTGACGAGAAGGCGATGTCATTTTGGAAGGACAACATAAAAAATCAGGATGATATAGCTATGAGAGAGATAAACAGGATGAAGAGATGGCCGGTGCAGGTAATAACTTATAAGTATGGTGCTTCTAAATTTTTGATGTGGAAGGAAAAAATAGCTAAGAAGGAGGGCGCTTCATTTGATATCCGGCGATTTCACGATCAATTGTTGCGGAGAGGAAGTTTACCATTTAGTGTACTTAAAAAATATATTGATTTTACCTGAGTATACCGTTATACAAACACTCGGTGTCATAAATAAAAAGGCCCGGCAAAGCCGGGCCTTATATTTTTTTAAAGTCCTTTACACAGTAGCATTCTCGTGCGAAGTCACATCATTTCTAAACACCACCACACCATCGAACACATCGACCAATACCGGGTGAGATTTATCAATTGTGCCACTCAGCAACTTTTTACTTAACTGGTTTACGATTTGTTTTTGTATTAATCTCTTCAACGGCCTTGCTCCAAACTGTACATCAAAACCATTATCAGCCAGGTAATTCAGTACATAGTCAGTGAACTCGAGGTAAACGCCATTCTTTAACAGCTGGCCCTTCAGATCATTAAGTTGAATCCTTATGATCTCCTTAATTTCTTTTCTTAATAGAGGCTGGAACATAATCACTTCATCAATCCTGTTTAAGAACTCCGGTCTTATCGTTTGTCGCAGCAGGTCTATCACTTCGCGTTTGGTTTGCTCAACTACCTCTTCTCTATTCTCTTCAGTTACACTATCAAGGTTTGCCTGTATAATATGGCTTCCCATATTGCTCGTCATAATAATGATCGTGTTTTTGAAATTCACCACACGTCCTTTATTGTCGGTAAGCCTTCCATCATCCAATACCTGTAGTAAGATATTGAACACATCGGGGTGCGCTTTTTCGATTTCATCAAGCAAGACAACACTGTAAGGTTTACGTCTAACCGCTTCAGTAAGTTGACCACCTTCATCATAACCGACATATCCGGGAGGGGCACCTACCAACCTGCTCACGGAATGTTTTTCCTGGTATTCACTCATGTCTATCCTCGTCATCATGCTGTCATCATCGAAAAGGTATTCGGCCAACGCTTTAGCAAGTTCGGTTTTACCTACCCCGGTAGTTCCCAGGAAAATAAATGAGCCAATTGGCTTTTTCGGATCGTGCAAACCCGCACTGCTTCTGCGGATGGCATCTGCCACTGCTTCGATAGCTTCGTCCTGTCCAACAACTCTTTTATGCAACTCGTCTTCAAGATTCAGTAGCTTATCTTTTTCGCTTTGCAACATCTTGCCCACGGGTATACCCGTTGCCTTTGCTACGCTTTCAGCAATATCTTCTGCATCAACTTCTTCTTTCAATAATCTTTTTTCGCTTATTTCATCAAGCTCCGCTGTGTAGTCGGCAATCACTTTTTCCTGGTCTTGTAGCTTGCCATATCTTATCTCTGCTACTTTTCCATAATCGCCCTCGCGTTCTGCTTTTTCTGCAGCCATTTTCAGGTTCTCAATCTCGGCTTTTGCATTCTGCACTTTTTCAACGATTTCTTTTTCCTGCTGCCACTTCGCCTTGAATGTATCTCTCTCAACCGACAGATTAGAAATTTCTGTATTTAGCTCTTTCAATTTTGCTTCGTCTTTTTCTCTCTTTATGGCTTCTCTCTCAATCTCCAATTGCCTGATGGCTCTTTCTAACTTATCCAATTCTTCCGGCATTGAGTTCATTTCAAGCCTGAGTTTAGCGGCACTTTCATCAATAAGATCAATTGCCTTATCTGGCAAGAAGCGATCTGTCATATAACGGTTTGATAATTCCACCGCGGCAATAATTGCTTCGTCCTTTATGCGTACGTGGTGATGTGTTTCATATTTATCCTTTATTCCACGTAATATAGATATCGCGTCTTCTACCGAAGGTTCGTCAATCAATATCTTCTGAAATCTTCTTTCCAGCGCTTTATCTTTTTCAAAAAACTTCTGGTATTCATTCAGGGTAGTTGCACCAATTGCACGCAATTCACCACGGGCAAGGGCAGGCTTTAAAATATTAGCTGCATCCATCGCACCATCTCCACCACCTGCACCTACGAGTGTATGTATTTCATCAATAAATAATACAATCTCACCATCGCTTTCGCTCACTTCTTTAATTACTGATTTCAATCTCTCTTCAAATTCACCTTTATATTTTGCGCCTGCAATCAGTAAACCCATATCAAGTGCAAAAATTATTTTTGATTTTAAATTCTCGGGAACATCACCATTAACAATCCTATGAGCGAGACCTTCTGCAATCGCTGTTTTACCAACACCAGGTTCGCCTACAAGGATCGGGTTGTTTTTTGTTCTGCGTGAAAGAATGTGCAATGTCCTTCTGATTTCTTCATCTCTTCCTATAACAGGATCAAGCTTGTTGCTCCTTGCAAGTTCGTTTAGGTTTTTAGCATACTTATTAAGCGCATTAAATTGCGTTTCTGAAGTTTGCGACGAAACCGTAGAACCTTTCTTAAGCTCTTTAATGGCAGCGATCAAACCTTTTTCTGTAAGACCTGCATCCTTTAATATTTTGGCTGAATTATCATTGCCTTGCACCATAGCCAATAAGAGATGTTCAACGCTTACAAACTCGTCATTAAAAGTCTTTAAAGTTGCAGAAGCACGTAACAGCACATTGTTCAAATCTCTGCTTATTACCTGCGCAGGCTCGCCGTCTCCCATCTTCGGAAGCTTTTTCAAACTCTCGTCGATCTTACTTTCTACAAAATTTACATTTACGTTATTCTTTTTCAAAAGATACTCTACGGGACTATCTTCATCACTGAGCAATGCCTTTAGCATATGCTCAGTTTCGATGTTAGGATTTTTATCATTGAAAGCCAGTTGTTGGGCCTTCTGAAAGATCTCCTGCGATTTTATGGTTAAACTATTTGGGTTCATATATATCTATTATTCTATTATCAATTTCAACACTTAGCATCAAATTTTACACCAACACTTTTAATGGCAATAATCAGCAATTATGTCCTATAAATCTTACTAAAACTGCCGCAAATTCATTCTCATTCTATGTTTCATGCTGTATTTGCAGATATCATTTAATCAAATATTAATTACTAAATGTTTAAGATTATCCCCGGCAAAAAAGTAGAGTACTTTTGTTTCTTATGCTTGCAAAGGAAAAATACACTGCGTTTATTAAATCAACAGCAAAATCTTTAGGCTTTGATTATTGCGGCATTGCTACTGCTCAAAAACTTGATGACGATGCACGCCGGCTTGAAAAGTGGCTGGATAAAGGTTTCCAGGGAAATATGAACTATATGGAGAACTATTTCGATCTGCGGATAGATCCCTCCAAATTGGTTCCAGGTGCGAAATCTGTAATTACCCTTTTACTAAATTATTTTCCCGAACAACATCAAAATCCAGATGCACCACAGGTTTCAAAATATGCTTATGGAAAGGATTATCACGAAGTGATAAAGGAAAAGCTTAAAGTCTTTCTTCAGCTTATAAAAGAGAATATTGGCGAGGTGCATGGGCGGGGCTTTGCCGACAGTGCACCGGTTCTTGAAAAAAGCTGGGCACAAAAGAGCGGCCTGGGATGGGTAGGGAAAAACGGCAATCTTATTACTAAAGAGAGCGGATCTTTTTTTTTTATCGCCACACTAATTAGTGATCTTGACCTTGAAGCAGATGATCCATTTGCAAAAGATTATTGTGGTTCATGCACGAGGTGTATAGATGCTTGTCCCACTGAAGCGATATTGCCGGACAAAGTAATTGACGGCAGCAAGTGCATTTCATATTTTACCATTGAATTAAAAGACATGTTGATTCCCGGTGACATGAAGGGGAAGTTTCAAAACAAATTATTTGGTTGTGATATCTGCCAGGATGTGTGCCCGTGGAACCGGTTCTCAAAAACAACTTCAGAACGCCAATTTACCCCCATACCTGAAATTTTAAATTTTAGTAAAAGCGATTGGGAAGAATTAACGGAAGAATCATTCAAAATAATTTTTAAGGATTCACCACTGAAGAGAACAAAGTATGCGGGAATAAAAAGAAATTTGAGATTTATTTCCGCGGGGTAGGCTTTTAAAAGGCTATGCCTGCTTTTAATACTATGGTTCCGCAGCCATAGGTGTAAGAACTATAATCTATTAATGGGCACGCTGCCCCGACGGCACAGTCTAAGACGGGATTTATAAGTCCAACTTTATTATGTACCTCGTTGTAACTGAAGCCGGCTGTAATTAAAAAAGCAGATTTTGTTGTGAAATTTTTTCGATATCCTATGCCAAAATCCGTATAAACGCCTCCTGAGAATTTATAATTACTATAGATGATTTCTTTTGCCGGTGTGTTCTTGCCGGAAAAGTTGTACCCAATGTTCCCGTAGATAAAAGCTTTTTTTGTTTCACTAAAATAACGGCGTGTGTCGAGGAAAAGCGGGTACGAGTTATAACGATAATAGTTTGCACCAAAGCCAATTCCTGAAAACCATTCACCATAAGCAAGGCCGTTTACAGTTTGAAACAATGGGTCAGTTCCGCTTTGCCCTATTGCCATTCCAAATGTATTTATGGAGTGAAAAGTAAATTTAGATTGCTGAGCCTTTATCGGATTCACATTCTGTAAAAAGAGCAACAAACAATAAAATAAAAAAGTTTTCATAGAGTGTTATTTTAAAAGGGACAGTTTGCTTATTAGGTGACGTTTGAGGACAATGAAGAGTAAAATTTATCTCCTGACTTTTAAAACCAAAACCCCATCTTAATACTTATGCGCTGAAATTTGTAATCATAAGTATTTACAGCCGGAGGAAGTGGCTGGTCGTAAGGTCCAATACTGTAATACGCCTTATCTTCTTCTTTCACGTTTTTGTAAGAATAACCTGCGGATAGCGATAAACCAACCGATTTGCTCAAGACAAACTTGTATCCCGCAC
>JBDTVF010000025.1:0-22566 GCA_040007325.1 Ginsengibacter sp.
AATGATCGCTCTCAAGCAGGGTGGCAAAGATTTTCTTTTTCACCCTGTATGCTGTACGTTGGAAATGCGGAAGCTCATCCGTTTCCGGAAATGACAACGCCATCTGTTTTACTGTTTCAATACTTACCATAGCAAAGGGATTGTTGTAAAAGGTAGCAATCGAAATTTTTCGTAATTAAAAGAATCGTAAAACCATGACCGCATCCTTGTAAAAAGTTTGATTTTATAACAAGTCAGACCTCTATATATGCTAAAGTAACTACTCAGTTCTTAAACTTTTTCGAAGGGTTTGCAATAGCCGCTTTTATTGCCTGCAAACTTACCGTGATAATTGCGACGATAACCGATACCAAAGCTGTGAGTGCAAAAGAGTGCAGCACTTGCCATGCCTATTGCCAGGCCACTTATATTAATACATGAAAAACCTTTATTTCCAAGAATGTTCCGATAGGCTATTTCGAAAAAATTTTTTATCATCGCTGGGTATTAAATATGGTAAACCATATCAATAAAAAATCAACCGGTATATTATTCTGTCCTGATCGCTTTAACGGGGTTGGCTAATGCCGCCTTCATTGCCTGGAAGATGATAGTGAGCATTGCAATAAGCAAAGAAGATATTGCAGCAATAACCAAAACCCACAACGAAATATTTACCTTATACGCAAATCCTTCCAGCCATTTATTCATCGCCCACCATGCTATAGGCGATGCAATAAGAACACCTATGGCAACGAGTTTTACAAAATCTTTGCTTATAAAGCTAACTATACCGGCCACACTGGCCCCAAGAACTTTTCTTATACCAATCTCTTTTCTTTTAACCTGGGCGGTATAGGTGGAGAGGCCGAAAAGCCCGAGACATGATATGAATATGGCTATACCTGCAAACACATTAAAGAGCATGCCGGAGCGCTCATCGGATTGGTATTGCGCTTCGAAACTTTTATCAAGAAAATTGTATTTGAAAGGCATGGCGCCTGCATATTTCTTATACTGCTTTTCAACGGAGGCAATGGCCTGTTGTGCATTTTTACCTGTAGTTCTCACATAAAGAATATTCCTGTTATTCCAATTAGTGAAAAAAATTAAAGGAGCTATTTTTTCTTTCAACGATTGGAAATTAAAATCATGAACAACACCCAATATCGTCCCCTCCCTATTATGAAAAGAAATTTGCTTGCCCGTATAAGGTGACTTTAGCCCCATTTGTCGCACCGCAGTTTCATTCAAAATATAATAAGCACTATCAGCTGGAGTTCCGGTAAAGTTTCTTCCTTCAAGCATTTTGATTTTCATGGTTGGAATAAAATCTTTGTCCGATGAAATCTGCGTGATCACCATATTGCTGTTTGTTGGCTTCGACGACCAATTAAGATCTCCTGTTTCGCTGTATAGATTTGAAATATTATATGCGTCAGAAGCTGCAACATTTAATATTGCAGTTTGCTTTTGCAATTCAGTTTTTACCGCATCCAAATGATCAACAACTTCCTGTGTTAGCGGTACAGAAAACACATAGCTCTTATTGTAACCAAGGTCTTTATTTTTTATAAATTTCATTTGATTGCTCATAATAATTGTGCACACCAGCAACACAACAGAAATAGAAAATTGGAAAACAACAAGGCCTTTTCTAAAAGCAATGATGCCCACGCCGGAAGATATCTTTCCTTTCAATGCCTCTATCGGACGGAATGATGATAATAGTAATGCAGGATAAATACTCGAAGCAATCAATGTTCCAAATACGGCGAAGCTTATCATTTTCCATACCGTGCTATCATAAAGACTAAATAACAATTTTTCACCCGCAATATTATTATAAAGAGGCATCAGTATAAATATTAAAACGAGTGCCAACACGGTTGCCAGGCAGAATAACAAAATAGTTTCAATAGTGAATTGTAAAAAGAGCTGATGTTTTTTAGCGCCGATAATTTTTCGAACGCCAACTTCTTTTGCACGTATTAAGGAACGGGCTGTTGACAGGTTTACATAGTTAATGCTCGCAATTACCAATAATAATATTACCACCAACATAAAAATCTGGACCATCCTTAGAGAAGAATTATTTCCATCAGAACTTACCAGGTGAATATCTGCAAGTTTTTGTAGTTGAAATGAAGCATCACTATCTCCATTGCGTGCATCTTTATAAGCTTTTGAAAATTCTTTACCGGTCTTTGCGGGGTTAGCACCTGGCCGTAATTTTACAAAAGTGTTGAAAGAAAAATCTCCAACGTCTGTGTCGATTGTTTTCCAGTGGACATTGCCGCCGCCTTCAGTAAACTGTTGGGCATAAAAACCCATCGGAAATATTGCATCATATCGAAGGGAAGAATTTTTTGGGAAATCCTCAAGCACACCTGTTACCGTAAAAAAATTATTATAGTAGCCAACGGCCTTTCCTATTGCTTCTTCATCACCAAATAATTTTTTTGCTGTTGATTGAGTTAACACAACGGAATTATTATTAGGAAACGCACCCGCTTTATTCCCTTTTACAAAATGAAAATTAAACATGGAGAAAAACCCGCTATCAACCGCAGCAGTCGTATTTCCGTCGAATATTTTTTTCTTATCCCTATCTGAAAGAACCTGGTCATATTCACCGGCAATTCTTACAAGAGACTGGACTTCCGGAATTGATTTCGCCATAACAGATAAAGGCCCCGGAACTCCCTTCCATACCCTTTCCTCACCATTTGAATTAAAGTGTGTACTGAACTGGTAGATGTGTTTATAATCTTTATGAAAGCGATCGAAGCTTAGTTCATTTTGCACCCACAAAAGGAGCATGATGCCGGTCGCCAGTCCCACGGCAAGGCCGCAGATATTGAGAAGGGTATAAAATTTATTTTTCCATAAACCTCGCCACGCTGTTTTTATATAATTTTCAAACATGATCATTTATTTTATGACAATCGTTTGATTGTGCAACGTAGAGATGCGATGAATCGCGCCTCTACGGGTTATCACACCAAAATATTTTCCGTCACCGTTTGCCCATCCAGCATACGGATGATGCGATGGCTATAGCGGGCATCATGCTCGGAGTGTGTTACCATTATAATTGTTGTTCCGTGTTCATTAAGATCTGTAAGCAGTTGCATTACTTCGTTACCGTTAGATGAGTCCAGATTACCAGTGGGCTCATCGGCAAGTATAAGTTTTGGATTGTTCACCACTGCCCTCGCTACGGCTACACGTTGCTGTTGTCCACCACTCAGTTGTTGCGGGTAGTGATTGCGGCGGTGCATGATCTGCATTTTGTCCAATACATTTTCAACGCGCTTCTTTCTCTCATCGCTCTTTACACCCAAATAGATCAGCGGCAACTCCACGTTCTCAAAAACAGTAAGTTCATCGATCAGGTTAAAACTCTGGAATACAAACCCAATATTGCGCTTGCGTAAATCAGCTCTCTTGCGTTCGTTAAAATCTGCCACTTCAATACCATTGAATAAAAAGCTTCCATCATCCGGATCGTCGAGCAAGCCAACAATATTCAAAAGTGTTGATTTACCACAGCCTGACGGGCCCATTACCGCTACAAATTCTCCTTGCTTCACCTCAAAAGAAAGCTTGTTCAATGCCACGGTTTCCACTTCTTCCGTGCGGTAAATTTTTTCGAGTTCAGAAATTTTGATCATTTTTTTGTTTTTTAAATTTTGATCTTTTGTTATTAGATTTTTATAAAAAAAGTTTCATAAGGATAAGCAGGGGTTTGCTGCTGCTCCTCGTTGATGGTGTTTGAATGTATAATTGTAGCATCTTTCTCCGAAGCGCTGCATTGAACGCTACATACTTTTGTTTCGCTTTGGATAGTTGCAGTTGCTGCCATTACTAACAAACAAACTGTTAGCAGGCGCATTGATATATTTTTTTTCATATCAGCCAGTTTTAAAATGTTTAAGATTCAGTTTATTTACCGGCAATCTCAAGAATGCCCGGGCGTTTAATTGTTACCGCTAGTCTCCCTTCAAAACCAATTCCTGCATGTCCTTATAATTTTCGTAACTCGACGTCACCACTTTATCACCGGGCTTCAGGCCAGAGGTCACTTCGTAATAATCCGGGCTTTGACGGTTTAACTGGATTTCAACCCTATATGCAGTTTTTCCATTCTCCGCTACCTTGAAAATCCAATTTCCACCGGTCTGTTGGTAGAAGCCGCCTTTGGGTAGTAAAATCGCTTCAGTTTCATCGCTCAATGCCAGTCCTATCTGCAGTGTCTGGCCGCGGCGAATACCTTTTGGCACTTCGTCAATGAATTCCATATCTACCTGGAAGCGGCCGTTGGTAACCTGCGTGTATATTTTTTTGATCACCAATAAATAAGTCTTGTTATTAAAATCAAAATCGCCTTTAAGACCCATAAAAATTCTTGAAATATAATGCTCGTCAATATCTACCCTTACTTTAAATCCACTCAATACATCTATTTGTCCGAGACGCTCACCTTTATTTTTTGACTGGCCTATTTCTGCATCAAGTGAAGTAAGCTGGCCATCTATCGGGGCAC
Organism: Ginsengibacter sp.; assembly: GCA_040007325.1. Classification (GTDB taxonomy): domain Bacteria; phylum Bacteroidota; class Bacteroidia; order Chitinophagales; family Chitinophagaceae; genus Ginsengibacter. Next base: position 4,529 of record JBDTVF010000025.1, read on the forward strand.
GTACTATTAAATCACCCACCTTTTGACGCATTACATTCAAAGCAGTTTGCGATCCTTCAAATGATTGTCTTGCCTGCTTAAGCTGTTGCTCATTGGAGGATGAGTCCTGTTGCAAAATTTTATCAGTAAGCTTTTTCTTTTGCTGGAAGTAAGTATAATCATTTAAAGCTTTCTCATACTCCTGCGAGCCGATGGCTTTTTCTTCGTACAAATGTTTATCGAGTTTATAAATCCGCTCCGCTTCTTTTAATTGGCTCTCCACATCCGTCATCTGGTTTAGTTTGCCTACTGTATTTTGTTGTGCAGCATTTTTTGAAATCTGCATTTGAGTAAGCAGATTGTACACGTTTGTCTGCTGGGTCACGAGCCCGAGTTGAAGATCAGTGTTTGACAACCGCAAAATAGGCTGACCTTTTTTCATCATCGTTCCATCATCAACATATTTTTCTTCCACTCTTCCACCTTCAATTGCATCAAGGTAAATAGTAGTGAGGGGAAGCACGACACCATTTACCGGGATGAACTCTTTAAAAGGGCCCTTTTTAATTTCACTGATCGTAATTCTTTCAGTATCCACATTCAACCGGCTTTTACCGGAGGTGAAATAATAGCTTGCCAAAATCAATAATACGAGCCCGGCAATTCCTGCTATAGTAAGTATCCTTTTTGTAGACCACCTTTTCTTTGCAATAACTCTATCCACAATTATTAATTTTTATTCTTTACTTTTTTAAAAAAGGTTCCCGGGATTTTTGGCCCGGGAGCCTGATAACAACATAAGAAAATTCGAAAGACTTATGCCAATACTCTATTAACAGGATGCCATCTTTGAACGTTTGTGATAGTCAATAAGTTACAGGCAAACTGAATAAAAGCAATGTACTTTAGTGATACAATAAGTGTTCGGTTTTGATACAGATGACCGTGGCACAAATAAGGCTTGAGAAGCTATTGAGCGAAGAAGTCGGGTCACTTAGCCTGGATGGCTTTATAAAGTTCTTCGTAAGTCCAAGTGTTTCCCTTTACAAATAAGTTATAGGTTTTGTTCCAATCATCGCCATTACCCCAACCAATCATAGAAGATATGATCCTCGTTTTTCCATTGCCTTCATCTTTGAATTGAATAAGCTCCTGCAAGTTACCGTCTTCATTTTGCACTGACTTTGGAAAGTTATCGTTGAGTTTCACTTTCAGGGTCAGTAATTCTCCTTCGAGATAATTTATAATAACGAGCCTTATGGAAGAGCTGTCTTCAAGAGATTTTTCTTTATCATAATTTGTGAGAATAAAACCGCCGGTTTTTAAATCTATGTGAGCCAGCGGCGCAATCCATTTTTTTAAAAGATCATCTTTTGTGAAATAATCCCAGGCTGCCATTCTGTTGATCGGAACTACCATTTCAAGCTTCAAGACTTTTTCTCCGGAAGCGGTAGTATAAGATGTATTTTCTACTTGCTGAGCATTAGCAGAACAGACTAAAAAACCAAGAAAAATACCGGCGATTAATTTTGGGAATCTCATAAAATAATTTTGCCAATAAATATAAAGTGAAAAAAAATCATTTTAAAACAGATTACATAAGCGGCGACAGTAGTGAGGTAGCTGAATTGTTTTCACTCCAGGCTACAACAACAATACACACCTGTACGCTTTTGATACAGATCGCTCCATGCATTAAGACATAAAAAATTAATTGCCACGCCTTTATATTTATGGTATAATTGCAGCTATGATGTTTAAAAATTGAACGGAGTTGACGAAGTAAATGATGCGATGAGGAACTTACTATCTTTTTTCTGTTACGATTCATTCTAAAATTTACTATTCATCACAATTCCAAAATATCATTTATAGAAAAAGTAAATACATTATAAAACATGTTGCTTAAGAATGCCTGTATATTAATTATCGACGACGATACTGATGTGCTAACCGCTGTAAGATTATTGCTTAAAACGGAAGTGAAAGAAGTGGTTACTGAAAAAAACCCCGAAAATATTCGTTGGCTTTTGTCCAAACAATCATTCGATCTTATACTGCTTGATATGAATTTTACCAGCTCTATCAATACTGGAAACGAGGGAATTTTCTGGCTCAATAAAATAAAAGAATTCGGCTCTGACGCCGCAATCATCATGATAACAGCTTACGGCGATATTGATCTTGCAGTACGGTCGTTGAAGGAAGGCGCATCTGACTTTGTAATAAAACCCTGGCATAATGAACGCCTTATTGAGACAATAAAAGAAACGTTGAAAAAGAAGGGAAAACCGTCTCCTGGTGGTTTTCCGTCCGGTGATTCTGTCATAGGCAGAGAATTGCTTGGGCAATCCGACGTGATGAACGACATTTTTTTGAAGATTGAAAAGATAGCTCCAACTGATGCCAACATTCTTATTCTTGGAGAGAATGGAACGGGTAAAGAATTGATTGCAAAAGCTATTCATCAGCAATCACTGCGGGCTGAGAAACCTTTTGTAAAAGTGGATGTAGGCGCTCTTACAGAAACGCTTTTTGAAAGTGAATTATTTGGGCATAAAAAAGGTTCCTTCACTGGTGCGAATGAAGACCGGGCAGGTAGATTTGAAGCTGCAAATGGTGGCACATTGTTGCTGGATGAAATAGGAAATATTTCATTGCAGCAGCAGGCAAAACTATTGAGTGTTTTACAAAACAGGCAGGTAATGCGGTTGGGAAGTAACCAACCCATCGATGTGAACATTCGGCTTATATGCGCAACCAACCTGCAGATAAGTGAACTGGCGAATGAGAACCGCTTCAGGAAGGATTTGATTTATAGGATAAACACGGTGGAAATTGTGGTGCCGCCTCTCAGAAAAAGGGAGAATGACATCGTGATGCTCGCTAGGCATTTTGCTAAAATGTATGCAGGAAAATATTTAAAGCCTGAGCCGGTATTTGATTCCAGGGCGCTTGAAAAGCTGAAGCAATATGTTTTTCCGGGCAATGTTCGCGAGTTGCAATACACTATGGAGCGTGCGGTTATTATGTCTGACGGAGAACAACTCACCGCGTCCGATCTCATTTTTTCTCCTATTGAATCTTCTGTTGTGCATGATAACGAACCGGATGATCTCAACCTGAATACCGTCGAAAAAAATACGATACTCCGTGTGATCGAAAAACATAACGGCAATATCAGCAGGGCCGCGAAAGAATTGGGACTGACAAGGACGGCGTTGTACAGGAGGCTAAGCAAGTATGATATTTAACCCTAGCCCCTGAAGGGGTAACAAGACGAATTGCTTAAACTAAAGCTATTTTTGAATTGAAATTATTTTAAAACTTTTATAAACTATATCAATATTTAATCATCAAGCTATATAAAAAATATTGATTTTTATCCCCTTCAGGGGTCAGGGGTCTATGATTAAAAAATTAGAATACCGCATTATCATAAGAATAGTTTTTCTTTTTGTAACATTATTTACCTCGTCGTTTATATTGTTGCAGGGATGGCATATTTACCTTATTCTGATTGCACCTGTTGTTGCTTACCAATTGGTAGAACTTTATAAATTCCAGCACAAGTCGCAGGAAGAGATCACGCAGTTTGTAGAGTCTATCCATTACCGTGATTTTTCCAGGTACTTTGATGTAAAGCATGCTCCTGCTGAGTTACAGCCGATGCGGGAAGGCTTCAACCAGATCAATACGACTTTTAAGATTATAAGTAAAGAGAAAGAAACGCAATATCAATACCTGCAAAAAATACTTGAACTGGTAGAGACAGGTATTCTTTCGTACGAGCATGAATCTGGCGATGTGATGTGGATGAATGAATCATTAAAACAAATGCTTCAATTGCCCTATTTAAAAACGATTCATTCATTGGCAAAGCGTGATAATGACTTGTACAATGATATCATTGCATTAAAACCCGGTGAAGGAAAAGTTACCAAAGCGCACCTGGAAAAAGGATCTTTTAAAGTATTACTTTCCGCGACTGCCTTTGCAACAGAAGGCAAAAAATTTAAGCTGCTCGCTTTTCAAAACATAAGCGAAGCGCTTGATGAAAGTGAGTCACAGGCATGGCAAAGATTGTTGGGCGTGATGACGCACGAGATCATGAATTCAGTGGCACCCATCTCGTCACTGGCAGATACGCTGAAGAACCGGCTTGAAAAATCGGTGATGCACTTGCCAAATAAGTCTGCAGCTATCCATGACCTTGAGCTCGGCATTGATACGATCAAGCGCAGAAGTGAGGGTCTGTTGAAATTTGCAGAGACCTATCGCAATCTTAATAAGATCACCACACTTAATTTAAAGAAAGTGTATGTGCGTGATCTTTTCGAAAGCCTTTACCAGTTGATGCAACCGACGCTGGAGCAGAAGCACATCGAGATGGATATAGTATTAAAGGACACCGATCTTGTATTGCTTGCCGACACTAATCTGATAGAGCAGGTTTTAATAAATCTTGTTGTAAATGCCATGGAAGTAGTGAAGGACAGGCCGCAGCCAACCATCGTTCTTTCTGCCGCATCGCAAAACAATAAGAAGGTGATCCTAAAAGTTTCTGATAACGGAACGGGTATGTCGGAAGAAGTGATGGATAAAATTTTTATTCCTTTTTTTAGTACCAAGAAAAACGGCAGTGGTATTGGCCTAAGTCTTTGCAAGCAAATAATGATGCTGCACAAAGGAAACATTCACGTGCAATCAATAGAGGGTGAAGGAACCGCTTTCACTTTGCAATTTTAGTTGAAAAGCTGACGTTGGTAGAGAGGAAAATTTTTCACCATCTATGAAGATGGCTCAACGAGACGGATACCTGTTTTCGTAAACTCAATTTGATGTTGCTTGTAAAGCTTGCCGGTAGTCATCTTAAAAGTTTTCTTACTCATTCCAAAAAAAGTATAAATTTCTTCCGGTGAAGACTTATCGTGATAAGGGAGGTAGCCATCGCTTTCTCTTAAAAGCCGCAACACTTTTCCTGCTTCATCCTCCACACGTTGGTAGCCGGATTTTCCAGCTGCAACATCAATTTTATTTTCGGGTAAAATATTTTTAATAAACCCGGGGAAAGAATCACCTATTTCGATATCCCGATACACCTCATTGAAATGTAAAATACCTTTATGCATGTTGTTTATGATCACTTCGTAGCCAATGTCAGTCTTGCGATAAACGATCAATGATACCGCATCTTTTGCATTTACTGTTAGGTTTTCATTTGACAAAAAAGGCTCCAGTTTTTCGGTTGCTGCGAGACGACCTGTCTGCTCGTCCATCACGATCTTTACAAGGTATTCGCCATCTTTTTGCATGAAGCCTTGCATTTTTGATTTAGGGATAAAAAGATCTTTCATAAGACCCCAATCTAAAAACGCTCCCTGGTGAGTTATATTCACGGCCTTTAGTTTTACGATATCGCCCAGCACTCCGTAAGGCTTTTGGGTAGTAGCGATCGGCCGGTCTTCACCGTCATGATAGAGAAATACTTTTAACTCATCTCCTGGTTGAGTGCCAGCGGGCACAAAGCGTCGCGGAAGCAGGATGCCATTTTCACCATCATCTACAAAAACACCCATAGGCTTTTCCTTGACTACTTTCATCACATTATATTCGCCCATTCTTACCATAGTGTTATTTACGATGCAGTAAAGTTAACAGAAGAAAATTTGTGTGATTGGTTTCTTTCCCATCTACATAAGAGAACCAATTTCAAAAATACAGGAAACAGCCAGGGTTAGCCGAAGAAAGAATTACTGACGTATAGTTAATAAGTCCGTTGCATAGGAATTTGAAAATAAAATGTAGATCCCTTACCAAGTTCACTCTCAGCCCATATTTTACCACCATGCCATTTGATGATTTCGGCGCAGATAAATAGCCCGATACCCGAACCAGAATATGTAGATGGCATGCCGGCAACGCGATAAAACCTTTCAAATATTTTTTCAAGTTCCGCCGCCGGAATTCCAATACCTTCATCTTTTACGCTTACCTGCAGAAAGTCATTTTTTACTACAGCCTTCACGACAATATTTTCGGAATCCGGAGAATATTTTATGGCATTCAACAAAAGATTATTAACTACATGTTCAATCCGTTCACGATCAGCGTGAACATAAATGTCTTTATTGATCCTTTGCATCACAGTCTTATGTCCCTGGTTAGACGGTCTTATGTTCAGGTTAATTTCTTTTAATAAGGTCTTTAAACTGAAAGTGGAATAATTGAGCTTGATGTTGCCTGCCTGTATTTTTGAAGCGTCGAGAAGATGCGATATGAGATCGGTTAACTTATCTACCTGTCTGCAGGAGCTTTGAATGAATTCTGCGCTTTCATCTTCTTCCACGATTTCCTCCAGTATCTGTAGGTTCACCTTTAAAACCGTGAGAGGCGTCTTTAATTCATGACTTGCCATCGCGATAAAATCGTCACGGTAACGGTTAAGTTCTTCTAGCTTTTCCGTATATACCTGGTGCTGTCCTTCGATCTCTACTCTGCGACTGATATCTTTCGATATCACAGACGCCCCGGAGATCTTCCCCGCCTGGTTGTAGATCGGCGATATAGTTAAAGAGATATTTATTTCGTTTCCGTCTTTTCGCGTGCGTATTGTTTCAATCGGTGCAATTCTCTGGCCTTTCCTTATCTTATTTCTTATGATGACTTCTTCTTTCCGTTTCGATTCGGGAATGATGATAGTTATATTTCTCCCAAGCACTTCTTTTTCCTTGTAACCAAACATTTTTTCCGCACCGTGGTTCCAGGTAGTAATGATGCCATCAAGATTTTTGCTGCAGATAGCATCATCAGATGTGTTGATGATGGCTGCGTAAAAGTTTTTTTGATGAGAAATATCGCTGATAATTTTGGATGCGCCTATCACCTTTTTTTTTGCATCCTTTACCGGGGTGATAATATGCGATGTGAAAAATCTTGTTCCGTCCTTTCTTTTCCTTATAGTTTCGTATTTCTGGACAGGCTTACCATTTTTTAAATTTTTAAAGACTTTTTCTTCGGCTTCATAAAATTCTTCAGGAATGATAATTGAAATATGCCTGCCCCTGGCTTCTTTGGCGCTATAACCAAAAATTTTTTCCGCAGATGGATTCCAACTGGTAATAGTTCCCTTCAGATCCCTGCTGATGATGGCGTCTTCTGAAGATTTAACGATCGCCGCTAACCTGTCAAAATCTGTAAAACTTGGATTTTGCATCAACTAAAAATATCTTAATTAAGTTTTAAATACAATTGTTAAAAGTAATAATAACCTCTTAGATAATTCAAAAAAGTAATCTCACCGGTGTTACTTTTCCCTGATTTTTATCCGACTATTTTAATACATTTTTTCAAATATATCTTTATTCACAAATAGATATTTCTTATTGCCACGCTTTGCGAAGAAACCTCAGCCAGTTGCCATGCATTATGTTTTCAATGTCGTCTTTGCTATAACCGCGTCTGGAAAACATTGCCGGCAGGCTTTGCAGATCAGCTATGGTCTCAATATCATACGGACATTGTTCGCGGCCATATCCACCATCGAGATCGGTACCAATGCCTATATGCAATGCATCTCCTGCCAGCTGGCATATATGGTCAAAATGATCGATAATTTTTTCAAGGTTGCATTGCATTTCTTTAGGCTGCGACTTACCTCGTTCCCAGTTGGGAACCATCATCCATGCATCTAATGCGCCGCCGATTATGGCACCTCTTTCAATCAAAGCCTTTAGTTGATCATCACTAAATTGTCGGTTGTGATGCACCAATGAACGTACATTGTTGTGGCTTGCCCACACATGACCGTTAAAATTATTGAGTGCCTGCCAAAAAGCATCATCGCAGAGATGGGTAGCGTCCAGTATGATGTTGAGTCGTTCAATTTCTTTAAGAAGCCGGATTCCATCCGCTCCCATAATTCCCGTTGCATCGGTACCGTTAGCATAACGACCCGGACCGTAGTGCGCCGGACCTATCGCCCTCAATCCATATTCATACGCTTTCTCAAGATGTTGTAATGTTATTAAAGAATCTGCACCTTCAAGGCTTAAGATATATCCAACAGGCTTATGATCGTCATCATTGGAACTCCATAATGAAATATGTTTTTCAAGTGATTTCAGGTTAGTAATCGGCGTAATTTCCCCGGCTTCTTCCATTGCTCTGTACCATGCAAGTTGTGCCTGCGTTTGAGCCCATGCCTGGGCAGGCGAATTCCAGCCGGGCAGCGGATTATCCGGCGCAACAAACCTCGCAATTTGTGTTGCAACGACTAAACCAATATTTCCCTTTCGCAGTTCAGGGAATGAAACTGTAGCATTGCCCCTGTCTGGTTTATCTTTCAAGCCTTCCTCACGAAGATTAATTTCAGCAACCGGCCTCGTGAGATCACGATTCCATTCCATCGCATTCATCGAAAGATCAAGATGTGCATCTATGATAAACATATCATCTAATTAGGGGTTCAAAATTGTAATTTGCGATGAATCAATGACATCATCTTCATATAATAAATCATACATTGATTTTTCGATCTCTTGCAATTACCTTCCAATCATTTTCTATCATTCCATTTTCAGCAATCAATGCTCTTTCATACAAGGCAACGGTCGGGCAAATATGATAAGGTAATCCATAAAACACATCACCCACCTTGTAAGAATGATTTTCTTCTGCCTGCACAATTAAATGCTCTTCACTCTGCCCGATAAACTTAAAACCAGGTGCGTTTAAAAAAGTCACCCGCTTCTCAAGAGTATTTTCAGCCGCAATTGATTTATGACCAAGATCGAGACATATTTTGCCTTTGCCGGGAAAAGAAATGATACGACTGATCACGAGCGCTGCCGTTAAAAAACGCTGATCGGGAAAAGAACTTTCGTAACCTTTATCCCAATAAATAAAAGTACCAGGACTACACTCCCTGTCATTCTTTTTTGCATGCACAGGAAAAGTTGGCGATCCGCCTGCAATTAATATGGGCCTGGGAAATCCATGTTGCATCAACTCCTGCTGCATTTCAACTACAGGCGCGAAAGCCTTGTCGCACTCGCTTATCCTCTCATTAATATCTGTTGACCTAATGTGGCCATCGTACGCATGCAATCCGGCGGGCAGTATGCCGTCCAATTCAGAACATTGCAGGTATAAATCGATCGCTTCTCTGCCGGGCGCTATTCCCGTACGATTCATGCCGACGTTGAGGTCAAGGTAAATAGCAATTTCAAGATCGTTGTTAGTAGCAATGCATGCAAGGCTTTTTGCCACAGCAAGATTATCAATAAGACATGAATATTTTGTACCCGGATACTTTTTTATTAGGTCGATAAATCGCTTTTGTTTTGGGCCAAAAGGCTGGTATGCGAGTAAAACATCAGGAGCACCGGACATGCCGAGCATTTCAGCTTCGGCAATAGTTGCACATTTGAATTTATTAATTCCAGCTTCTATCATCATGTCCGCCACTTCTTTTGACTTGTGCGTCTTAACGTGGGGTCTCAGCCGATCTAAATTACCGGTCATTTTAATGGCAGTCTGGATATTTTCGGCTACTCTTTCGCGGTAGACAACAAGTGCGGGAGAGTCGATATCATTAATATTTTCAATTTGGTACCAATGCTCTTTCATATCTCGATATTGCAATCCTAATATAACTCAAACATAGCTTCTATTTCAACCGGGATATTGTCAGGCAAGGAGCCCATGCCTACTGCGCTTCGCACGCCCACTCCATTATCTTCACCCCAAACTGCTTTAAATAATTCGCTGCAGCCATTTATAATATATGGATGCTTGCGAAACTCAGCCGTGCAATTCACCATGCCCAAAACCTTTATCACGCGTTTTATTTTATCAAGACTCTCAACTCCGCTTATAATAGTTGCAAGTATAGCAAGGCCTACTTGTTGAGCAGCGAGTTTGCCGGCGTCCATATCCATATCAAGTCCCACCTGGCCAATAATCAGAGTTCCGTCCTGTTTCAGCGGGCCATGCCCCGAAACATATAAATGATTGCCATCGATAAGAAATGGCTTATAAACTCCTAAGGGTTTCGGCGCTGACGGAAGCACCAGTCCTGTCTTTTCAAAATTTGCAGTAGCATTATTATTTTCCACAATTACTTTTTTATGAATTATACAAACAGGTTTAAAATTAATACACCCGCAAGTCCCACAACGGAAATGATAGATTCCATCATGGTCCATGTACGTATAGTATCTTTGATAGTAAGGTTGAAATATTCTTTAAAGAGCCAAAAACCTGAATCGTTTACATGTGAGCATGCAAGGCTTCCCGCCCCAATTGAAAGAACCATCAGGCTCGGATTAACATGGCTTTGGGCGATCACTGGCGCAAGAATTCCCGCGGTAGTAAGACCGGCAACAGTTGCAGAGCCAATGCATATTCTTATGACAGCAGCTATTATCCACGCCAGCACAAGTGGCGGAATACTTACACCATTAAGTTGAACAGCGATCTGGTCACTCACGCCACTATCAGTAAGCACCTGTTTTAATGCGCCTGCACTCCCAATGATCAACAGGATCATTGCAATATCTTTTACAGCATCACCGTAGATCGTCATAACATCTTTCATAGAAAACCCCTGCCTGATACCAATCGTATAAGTTGCTACGGCTAGCGCAATCAACATAACAACTGCCGGCTCGGCGAGGAACGTAATCACCTGGCTAATGACCGTATCCGGCGCAAGAAAATGTATGAGCAATGTAGTCACCATTAATAGAACTACCGGCAGAAGAGCTGCAAAAAAACTGCTCGTGGCAGAGGGTAACTGCTCTTCGGGAAGTGTTTTGCCGTGAAAAGTTTCCAGAGGAACTGAGTCAATTTTTTTTAACGTCTTCGCAAATAACGGCCCGGCAATAACTATGGCCGGAACAGAAAGAATGAGACCGTACATTAAGGTAACGCCAAGGTTGGCATTGAACTGCACTGCCAGGGCAGTCGGGGCAGGATGTGGTGGCAGAAACCCAAACGTAACAGATAGCGCGGCAAGCATCGGTAAGCCTATATAAACCGCCGGTAATTTGTATTGGTACACCACAGAAAAAATCAACGGAACCAACAGAACAAAACCGACTCCGTAAAACAAAGGTATACCCACAATGAAGCCGGTAGCAACAAGCGCCCATTGAATATATTTTTCGCCAAAGGCTTTCATCATTACAGAGGCGATCTTTTGCGCAGCACCACTATCAGCCACAAGTTTGCCCAGCATGGCGCCAAGCGCGATGATTATTACCAGAGACCCAAGGGTGTCGCCAATACCCTTTTGTACTGAACCGACAATCTTATTGAATGGTATTCCTAACATCAGGCCGGTAAGTATAGAAATAATTAAGAAAGCAAGGAAAGGATTGACCTTGCCCCACGTTATCAGCAGAACGAGGCCGGCAATACACAAAAAAATGACGAGGAATTCCATCGGTAATTTTTGATAAATATATTTATTAAATATTAAGGGATTCCGGAAGTGGCTGCATTAAGAAAATGCCGTGTGAAGTTAACGATCGTATTTTTTATATAATTATCTTTTGAGTACGTTTTCTCATCAATTGAATAGCTTCTTCATCGCTTTCAAACATGCCATTAATATTTACAAGATTTGCTGCTAACTTATCATAACGATTGGTGAGTAGGTATACAAATATGTGGAGGTAATTAAGGCTATCGAAAACGATCGCTTTGTTCTCTGCAAAAGCATCTTTCCGTTTCAGGAATTCAAGTGGCATCTCAGTATAATGCAAGCCGGGCCTCAGGTGATGAATCACGTGATAACCGTCGTTCCAGCAAATGCGGTTGTAGGAAGTATTGATGCAGTTAAGTGAATTTTTAAAAGCATTAGAGGGATCATCCTTATCAACAAACGCATGTTGTGTCCAGTTGCCTAACATACTTACCAGCCTGCAAAAGAACAATGGAATAATGCACACAAGTAGTGTCCCCTTCAGGTTTACAAAACACATCCCGATACAGAAAAGTATGTATAACACTTCACCGGCAGTAAACCTTGCGTATAGCTTTTTGCGACGACGATAATAGAGATAAAGGAAAGTATTTTTAGCGCCAACAGTTATGAACCTGGAAAAATAAAGAAGGAAACTTTTTAAGCTATCCCTTTGGTAGCCCATGGTACAACTGGTATCATCCGGCATATTATTTTCAATATGGTGCATGCCGAGATGATGACTAAAATAACCTTCAGGACTGTGGCCGAAAAAAGGGCATACAAACCAGGTGATATAAGTATGTATCCATTGAAAATTCTTTTTGAAAAGTTTCCGGTGGCAAATGCAATGAAACATAAGCCCAAACCTACCTTTGTAATAAAACTGCGAGATGTAGAAATATGGGATAGCGACTGCCCACCAAATCCAGCCTTTGAAAAAAGGCGTAAAAAGCAATACCCCTGTAACCATCACAATCAAATGAATCCAGGTAAGCAGGTATATAAAAGCAAGATCACGTTTGTCATTGATGATCTTTAGCCAAAATCTGTCGTATAGATTGAATTTCTTTTTTGGGGCGTAGAGTGGGTCTGTAAGATCATTTAAACATTTCATGAATTCAGATATTGGATGAAGACTCAGTATCTACATTCAAGATATACCTTTTTAATTCATTGAATATATTTTAATTATGCAGGTCAATAATTTGTTGTAAAGTATCGTTGGATGAATTATCTCAATAATTTATATCATTATAAAACCTATTGCACATTTTTGTGAAAAGAGTTTTCAGCGTAATTTGAGAAAGAATCCTTAAACCTGCTGCATTTATTCGTTTTTCAAAATTTATACAAGAAATTTATAAAGAGTAAGTATTCACCGGATCTTTATGGCAACGAAAATTCAACAATTTTTCAGGAAGGGTATCGTAAAGATATCCTTGATCGTGATCGCACTTTTAGCGGTTGCTATCACCTGCCTGCATCTGTGGTTTGTGCATAATTCAAACAGGCTTCTCATAGACCTTGTAAACAGCAGGTCAAATGGCAAATTAAAACTCGAACTATCCCGTGTAAATTTCAGTTTTTTTTCAAATGAAGTAAAAATTCACAGGGCGAGAATATCGAGCACAGCGAAAGATAAGAGCAAGATCACTTACCAGGTAAGTTTCCAAAAGATCAGCTTAAGTACTAATTCCTTACTTTCCGCATTTTTTCAGGATGCCCTTGAGATACATAAAATAAAATTATACGACCCCGTAGTGGAAGTGTATAGCAAGCAAAAAGATACCAGCAACATTGCAAAAAATGGCCTTTCACTTGGAGCTGAACTCGGTAAAATCTATCATTCCATTGAAGATGGCATCATTGCTTTGAACACACATTCCATTTCATTGGAGAATGCCAAGATTATCTTAAATAACACTTCAGAAAAAGGGAAAAAACCACTAGTGTTTTCAAATATTTTTTTCACGCTGAAAAAAATGAATAAGGGTGATGCACCAAAGGGTCAATATGCAAGTAACAATGACATTCTCTTCAGTTCATCTAACCAGGATATCACTTTTACAGATGGCATCCACCAATTGTTGTTTAAGCGGCTGGTAATACAGAAAGCTAAAAATATCATTCTGGACAGTTGCACCATCATTGCATTGCCTACTCCCGAAACACATAGCAGTTACAACATTCATTTCAAACGGCTCGCACTGATAGGTGTAAATTTCAGAGCACTTTCGGAGCTTAACATGGTCAAAGCAGATTCAGTGTACTGCGAGGGTCCTAATACTGATTTGACATTGAACAGCCGTGGCAGAGATAGTACAAATGTGAGCGAGAAATTATCGAAGCCAGAAAAAATACTAAGGGAATTTGCCGGCGACCTGGACATTGGCTTTCTCGGTGTGATGGATGGCGATATCCATTTAAACATCACGGGTAAAAAAAGACAATCTAATATTCATTCGGGTAAAGTTAATTTCCAGATAACAAATCTTCGCGTAAATCCTGATTCATCCCAAGAAATTTCCCTGAAGACCTTTGACATGCTTATTAAAGGATATCATCTTTATAATAAAGACAGTTCATGCATGTATTCTTTTGACAGCATAAGATTTGCTAATGATAAACTGTTGCTGAATAATTTTTCAGTTCATACTACCTCCGGGGCCAATAAAGAAAGGAGTTATCGCAACTTTAGCATGCCGTCATTTGAGTTGCTTGGTGTAGATTGGCCGGAATTGATTTTTGATCAAAATTTAAAAGCAAATGAAGCCAATCTTATCGATCCCACCATCACTTACATTAAGAACTCAAAGGTGGAGATATCGAAAAAATCTCTCTTCATTACATCGCATCAAAACTTTGATGACTTCATGGATATCGGAAGTCTTAACATCATCAATGGCAACCTGAATATTCAGTGGGGAGAAGACAAAACATTACAGCTGCAGGGTTTCAATTTAAGTGTATATGGTGATAACCTTTCTGACTACAAGCGTGTAAAACTTCGGGAGGATATTGAATCGCTGTTTTTCCGGCAAGGATATTTAAAGGCTGGTGATATCAATGCGCGGTTTAGTAACATAACTTTTAAAACAAATGCGCCGGTGCGGGCAGACGAGGTTATAGTCAACAATGACGAAGGTGGTATCGATTCGAGACTGAAGGACGTGTCCATTAAGAATATTTATTCAGAAGAAAACAGCGACAAGATTGTAATCGATGGCCTGCAGTGGGCAAATGGAAATATCAGGATTAACGCGATGCTGCGTGGCAAGCCCGGTCGAAAAAAAACCTCTATCGTTGTTAATAATATTTCCGGAAAAAATACCCAGTTCAATTTTAAGAAAGACGCAATCACCTGCGATGCTTTTGTTAGCGGCGTTAAGGCGACATCACTGCAAAAGGATGCAGGCCTTCCAATGCAGATAAACGGTTTGAAACTTAATGGAAACGACCTTGTTTTCTCAAACGCTGCATTGTTTGCCCATACAGGCAAATTTGCAATTTCGGATAACAACCAGGATTTTACTGACTTACATCTTGAAAACAACGGCCACTCCGGTACGTTAGTTATAGATGTCAGGGCTGCGAGCTTGTCAAATAATATTTATTCTCTTTTTAAAGCGCAGCTAAATTTCAATAATATTCTGCTCGAATCTCCAAAAATTGATTTTAAGAAAAAGGTAAATGCACAGGTAGTGACACGCAGCAATGTTGCAGGACCGGTTATACATATTGATCATTTGATGATGAAAGAACCTGCAATCAGCCTGCAATTGGGAGATGAAATTTCTCACAAGCAAATCGTGCTGCCTTCGTCAAAAGGTGGTGAGATCAAATCTGATAACATTCATTTAAGTTCAGGCGGTATCAGCATGGAAACGCTCGGTATTAAAACCAAAGAACTCTATATTAAAGGCATGCAGAATGATTTCAATGCAGGTAACGGAGTTAATGCAGAGTTTTCAAAAGTTAATATTGCCAAAGAAGGAAACACGTCAGACTGGAATGCGATTCTTAAAAGATTAAGTTTAAAAAATTCAGATCCTTATGTATTCAATATCAAAAAAAATAAACTTTTGGTGAAGGATATAGAATTGGAAAATTGTAACATCACCTCATCATCATTAAAAAATATAAGTGAGTTATTGAATGCGAACCGGTCCGCGGTTATTAAAACATCAAAGGCGAAATATGTAACCCCGGCTGCTACAATGCAGTGCAATAATGTTAACTACAGTGCTGCATCCCGTGAGCTGACGCTGGATTCATTGCAATATAGACCCATCCAATCGAGAGACGCATTTATTAGTGCTAATCCTTACCAGGTAGATTATATAACATTTGCTGCAGGCGCTGCAAACATTTCCGGTTTTGATATGACAACCTTTTTAAATGGGAAATCTTTTGTCGCCCAAAAGTTGAAACTGAGCCGGCCATCAATATCAGTATACCGGGATAAATTGCCGTCATTCCAGGAAGGTGTGACGAAAAAATTATTTACTGATCAAATCCGTGGCATACCTCTTTCACTCTCCATTGGTGAGATATCGATCGACGACGGAAAGGTAGTTTACACAGAGCGTAACGATAAAAGCAGAATGGAAGGAAGCCTGGTACTGACAAACTTAAAAGGGAATATTTCAAATGTTACCAACTCACCTGGTAATTTTAAGGACTCACTTGCGATTGCTTTAACCGGTGTAATGCTTGATAAGGCTGATTTTGATTTTAAGCTGAAGCAATCGTATAGCGATAAATTAGCTGGCTTTACTATGGGCATCAGCCTGGAGCCTGCACCTCTTAGTTTTTTGAACCCGCTACTCGCCCCGCTATCGAATGTAAAATTCACTTCGGGTACACTTGATAAGTTAGATATGAATGCTACAGGAAATGAAAATGCTGCAAGCGGTAAAATGACTTTTTACTATACCAACCTTCACATACAATTATTGAAAAATGGTGGTGTGGAAAAAACAGCATTCATAAAAAGACGTGAAAGTGACCTGGTGAATTTTTTTATGCTAAAGAATGACAACACGTCCAGAACAGGGTTAGTTTACTTTAAAAGAATAAAAGATCGATCGTTTTTTAACTATATCAATAAAATAATATTCAGCGGGCTTGCGACTAGTACAGGCGCAAAGAGCAACCGGCGTTATGTAAAAGACATGCGGGATGATGGAGTGAAATAGTTACGCCACTTATTAATTTACTATTACAATCATTCTTTAATCGTGATGCGGATATACCATGCTTTTTGGATAACTCGCGATAAGATAATCCTTCTTCCAACTACTCTCTTATCCTGCTGTTGGCGCCAGCAGGATACTGGCGCCAGTGAGGGGATAATATTTTCGGACTCTTGCATTGCTAAATTTATAAATCGCTCCATTTAAAAATTTCTAAGGTTTCATTTTCTTCTTGCTCTTTGAGTATCTCGTCTATATTCTTATCTGCCACCCAGTAACCACTAATATTTGAATGAACAATTTTTTTCTTGTCGCTCAAGATATTATTTATAAAGTCAATTGCAATTGCCAGTTGTTCATCTGGTAAATCTTCGGAATAAGGAGTAATATGAATATGCCAGTCACACTCGTTGTCGCCCGTAAAACCCAATGTAATTTCTTTGTCTTGTGTTGTCAACCAAAATGTAAGTTTTCCATACTGACTTTTATAATCAATATCAATTATATCGTTTGGTTTAACAGTGCACAAATCCTTGAATTGTGGAAATCGGTCAATTATTTTTGGAATAATATAGTCAGTAAATTCTTTCTGATTCATTGTCAAAGTAAAGTCCGTCTAATATGACGGACCATCAAGTATTTACGAATGTTTTTGCCTTCACACCTCTTCCTGCCTATACAAATTGTTCAATTTGTTTTAACCAACCTATACAACTTTTGCGAAGTACAAATAAAAAATAATTGTGTTTCGTAATTACATTTTGAGTGTTAAAGCGAATTCATTACCAACTATTTTATCACAGGAAGTTAAACGAAGGTGATCAATTTATTCGAAGGAATAATGGAGCAGTTACTTATGAATTTACATCAAAGTTTTTCGTAAGCTTTTAATTTTTGCCTGGAAGTGCCGAGGCCATCAATACCTAATTCCATCACATCGCCGGCTTTCAGGTATACCTGTGGGTTCATGCCTAAGCCAACGCCGGCTGGTGTTCCGGTAGAAATAATATCACCCGGCAATAATGACATAAATTGGCTTAAGTAAGAAATAATAAATGGAATTTTGAATATCAGGTTGGAAGTATTACCATCCTGCATGGTTTTGCCATTTACGGTAAGCCACAATCGTAAATTATTAATATCACCAATCTCATCCGGAGTTGCTAAGTAAGGGCCAAGAGGTGCAAACGTATCGCAGCTTTTTCCTTTCACCCATTGCCCGTTTCTTTCAATTTGAAATGCACGTTCGCTGAGATCGTTATGAAGGCAATAACCTGCAATATAATCAGCCGCGTCAGCTTCTTCTACATACGATGCCTTTTTAGAAATAATAACCGCAAGCTCTACTTCCCAATCAGTCTTCTCAGAAGTTTTAGGTATAATCACATCGT
>JBDTVF010000026.1:0-22540 GCA_040007325.1 Ginsengibacter sp.
GCAATTGGAAATCTGCCTGGCCACTTACTTCTTTATCACCAAGGTTTACAATTTTAGCGCTGAATTCCATTTGATCGCCTTCTCTCAAAAAGCGTGGTGCATTGGGCTGCGCCATCAGGTCTTTTTGCGTGATCACTGTTTTTGTGCCGTAGCCACTTGCCAAATCTTTAGTATGTGCCAGCGTCATCAGCTTCCATTGTGTAAGCGCTTCCGGCATGGTAAAACTGAATTCAATATTGCCATCTTTATCCGTTCTTAGTTCAGGAAAGAAGAAAGCAGTTTCATTGAAATTTTTACGGACTTGAATTTCGGATTGATCAAGCGGCTTAATAACTTCTTCATCCTTTACAATTTTTGGAGGAGAAAAACTTACTGTTGTTACAGAACCTGTCAAATCCTTTTTCTTTGTAGTTCCAAAACCAACTACAACAACTTCATCAAGATTTGCCTTGTTCATTTCAGCAGGAGCTGCCAATGCCTGATCTCTGGCAACTGAAGCAGCACCCCTTATTTGGAGACCGGCAACTCTTCCTTCTAAGTAATTAATGCCTGGCAGGTAATTCAAAGCATCATAGGTCTTTTCCTTCTGCGGCAGATAAGGTTCATTCCAATATTTCTCTATGGACTGAACAGAAATAAAATTTTGTCGCCCTTGCCAGTTGTTATATCCGGAAAATGTTGGCCACACATCAAGCGCACTCCATGAATGTGGTTTAAATTGATCGAGTGAGGCATCGTACATAGAAGCCAGCATTTCAGCGGCAACTTTTTCACCTTTGTTGCCACTAATTTTTACTTTCCATTTTTCTTCACTGCCCGGCAATGTTTTATCACGATAGGTATCGAAAGAAATATTTAATTCTTTATTACTCCACGGAACATAAATAGTATTGGAAGAAGCATAAAAGCGATTGTCTTTTACAAAGAAATTATTTACACCAAAACCGCCACGGTCATTTTCTGTGATATTAAAATCAAAAGATTTTTTATTATTATTTAATGGAACAAAATTTAATTCGTTAATAGCATTATCAGCGATTTGCGGCCTGTTATCAATTGTCTTTTGCTTATTGATTTCCTCTATTAAAAAAACATTATCAGCCGAAGTGCCGGTAATAACTTTTGCTGTTTCTCCCGGCTCGGCAATATTCTTTTGAGCAAAGTTCCAGATGTAAGAAGGTGTAGGTAATGAAGAGGCTTTTGCATCATACACCTGGAAATATTTTACATCTTTTACTTCTTGCCCATACCTGTCTTTTGCTGTGGCTTCAATCACGTACCAACCTTGCGGAAACTTGCCTTTTGCCAATTGCCAATTGTTCATCGCATTTGTGCTGTCATTATTTGAATAAGCTAATTCACCCTTCGCCCATGATTCTTTTTTGCTTTCATCTTTATATTCATCATGTGGAAAATATTGAATGAATTCATTTTTGTTTAAAATAAATTTATCAGGTTGCTCCCATAGTCTTTCGCGGATCAATCTTTCCGGTGGTTGCAGTTTATAAATTTTTGCATCTGCTTTTGCAGCTTCCGGCTGGCTACTTAAATTTTTACTTGTAACACTAATATTCTTTAAACTGTCAATATTTACAATATCGCCTTGCGGTAATGTGATTTGTAAATTCAATGCTTTATATCCAACAGGAACAGTAATATCGCCGCTTCTTGTTTCACCATTTATATCAGTAACATCTGCTTCTACTTTATAATCAAAAACGGGATCTGTTTTTTTATCAAGCGTAAGATCAGGAATGGCTGCGAATTGTATGGTAAACTTTCCATCAGCATCGGTCGTTATTTCACCGTGTGTTATTTCCAGGGGCTGAGTTTGCGGAAAGCCTTTACGCCAGAATATCCATGGATAAAGGAACCTGGCAACTCTTGTAACGCGGTAAGAAACTTTAGCTCCATCAACATTATTGCCGGCATACGCTTTTGCGAAGCCTGTAATGCTAACGGTATCACCTACACGATAACTTGCTTTTAGTGTATCAAACTCTGTATAAAATTTTGGCCGCTTGTATTCTTCAACAGAAAACGAAACGGATGAATTTTCATAATCATCAACATCAATTTCAAATTCCCCATTCAATTTATTTTCCGGCAGGCGAAACTTACCATTGAAAGAACCAAATTCATTTAGCAACACTTTTATAGAATCAACTTTTTGGCTGTTGGCATCATTCAAAATTATAGTAAGAGAATCTTTGGATGTAAGTAAAACAGGCTTCTTTGTTTTCCAGTTTTTGGTAACGCCAATACCTTTAAAATAAACCAATTGCCCCGGTCGATAAATGCTCCTGTCGGTAAATAGAAAAACTTTTGCACGGTCTTCATCATATTCTTTTTGATCCTCGTAATCATCATCCTCTACATTATTATAATAAGCATAAGTATTCTGATAGTCCTCTAAAAACAAGTGGTCTTTTTTGTAATAGATATCAAGCCTTACATTCCGGTTCTCATCTTTTTTTGCTGTGCCTAACTTTACATACCCGTGCTTATCTGCCACCAGCGATTCCTGCTTTACGAGTTTATTTTCCTGGCTTTTGTAATCATACTGCTGGTCCCAAACCGCCACTTTAGCGGCCGCTAAAGGTTGCCCTGTTGTGCGATTCAATACAAAATATTGAAGGCCGCTGTTAATAAAGCTTATATCAGATACATAAAAATATTGTACGGCAAGAGGATTTTTATTAAGATTGAAATCCTCATCGGCGCTGCCTATAAGTGCATAGTTTCCTACCGGTAAAGCGTCAATTTTTACTTCTACAGAATGAGAAAGGTAATCAGCCGAAACGGATATATCCTGTTTCCAGTTTTTGAAACTTTTTAAAGCAACCAAAGCGCGGAAAAGTTTTTCATTATCATAATTTTTACTGAGTTGCTTTCTGAGCTGTGGTGTTAATTCAATCAACCGGAAATAAACTGCATTAAAATTTTTATAGCCAACCAAAGTCCGGAAAGGCAGCCCCGGTACATTCACTTTTTCTGTAGTTAGATTCAATTGCGGATGAAGAATTTGATTGAGTAAGTTCCTTGCATTGATGCCGCCTTCACTGGCAGGAAACTTTTTTATAACCTTATCCAACATTTCCTTTGACTGCCTTACAGAATATTTTTGAGTAGAATCTTTTTGCTGTGATGCCTGCTGCGCTTTGTTATAGATCTCCTGTGCAATCATAAATGATGCTTGCGCCGATACAGGATTATCAGCATATTTCTTACTGATATTTTGTATTGCATCAATATAGAGATCTTCTTTATTTGCCATCACTCCATATTGATTCATAAAACTGATACGTTCGATGTCTGCATCAATCAATGCATCAGGCTTTGCATCACTTTCATGAAATCCTAAAAGCGATTGGAAAATAAGAATGGCTTTATTGTGAAGAGAGGAGCTGTCTTTAGTGAGAAATCTATGTTTGATAAACTCACTCACCGGTGCAAATGCTTCCTCTTCATGTATCTCAAATGCATATGCAGGTTTTGTAATATTACGCTCGTCATTTTTAAAATAATCCAAAGCCCGGTGGGCCAATAAATCGTAAAGAGTTGGCCGCAGATAACGAACATTACCCTTAATGATCACCGCATCGAAAGTCTCCGGTTTTGTTTGTTGTAAAAGTTTTTCATTGCTTATAGAAGCGAGGTATAGCTCCCCAATCTTTTTGTGCAGATCATCTGTTGTCCATGTAGCGATGTCTTTTTTATCAAAATTGACTGTGTTCGTTCTCTGATAAAGCTGATACCGGTGTTGCTGAAAATAATTCCAGTACATCTGGGCTCCTATACTTTCGAGGATTGATTTTGCAGGTTCTTTTGAAGAAGAAATCTCCTGCTCTAATGTATCAATGCTCTTTACCGAAGCATCTTCCTGTATATTTTGATTAAGCGTTACTTTATAAAGTAACGCTTTGATTATTTGCGGATCATTATTTGTTTTTTTTGCCGCAGCATAAATTTTGTCTACTTCGGTAGTAGCAGATTTTGTTAAGCCTTTGCTTACGAGCGTATCCACTTTCTTCCATTGCGTCACATAGTTATTGCTTGTTTTTTGAGCATTTACCATTGAAAAAGAAAAAATTGAAAGAAGTATAAAGAAGAATCTTCGTGATAAAATTCTATAAGAGAACATGTAAATTAATTTAGTTAGAGATTAAAAACACTACCCGGAGGTTGTATGCTAAAATTCATTTTGAAGATAAGATGCAATTTTCAGCTCAAATGCATAAGCCGGCATTTATGTCCCCTCTCTTTTGGAGAGGGGGGTGGGGGTGAGGTTTTTAGCAGCAAAAAAAAGGTAGTACTTACCTCAGGTTATGATAAACTTTTTGAACATCATCATCCTGCTCAAGGTGGTCGACAAGCTTTAAAACTTCATCTGCCTGGTCTTCCGGTAATTCGACGGTAGTAGTAGGGATTTGAGTAAGCTCAGCAGTTACTACCTCGATTCCTTTTTCTTCTAACGCCTTATTCATATTGCCAAACTCATTAAAAGGAGTTCGGATTATAATATTGCCTTCGCTGTCTTCACCTATTTCCTCGAGGCCGAAGTCTATAAGGTCAAGTTCAAGTTCTTCTATATTAAGGTTGGCTTTTTTTATTTTAAACTCCCCCATATGGTTGAACATAAAAACAACGCTTCCGCTGGTGCCAAGCGAACCACTATTTTTATTAAAATGCATACGCACATTGGCAACAGTCCTTGTCGGATTATCGGTTGCGGTTTCTACCAATATCGCAATCCCGTGAGGGGCGTAACCTTCATATACTTCTTCGTGGTAATCCGTTTTATCTTTCCCCATTGCCCGTTTTATCGCCGCATCCACACGGTCTTTGGGCATGTTCACCGCTTTGGCATTTATAATGCAACGACGAAGCGATGAATTGTTATCAGGATCAGGGCCACCCTGTTTTACGGCAATATCTATTTCTTTACCAATGCGGGTAAATTGTTTTGCCATCTTATCCCACCTGGCAAACATGGTGGACTTTCTTACTTCAAATATTCTTCCCATATAAAAATGCTATGATCAATAACGCGGTTTGCGCAAAACTAAAATCTAAAAGGTGAAATCTGAAATCTAAAATCCATCTCTTATTTTTGTCGCATGCCCGAAATTTACAGCTACGAGGTCTTGTATTCTTTTGTAAAAAAAATTTTCCTGAAAATGGGTTGTCCTGATGAAGATGCTGAAACAGCCTCAGTTGTCTTACTTTCTGCAGACCTGAGAGGTGTGGACAGTCACGGCATAGCGAGGCTTTCAGGGTATGTTCGTTTGTGGGAAGCCGGCAGAATTAATGCAAAGCCATCGATGAAGGTTGTGCATGAAACTTTATCAACGGCTGTGATCGATGGAGATAAAGGTTTAGGACTCGTAGTAGCACCATTTGCTATGAAAGTTGCTATTGATAAAGCAACGCAGGCCGGCACCGGTTGGGTAAGTGTAAAAAATAGTAATCATTTCGGCATAGCAGGCATCCACGCAATGATGGCTTTGAAATATGACATGACAGGTATTGCAATGACTAACGCTTCTGCACTGGTCGCGCCTACTTTTTCTGTGGAAAGATTATTAGGTACTAACCCGATAGCCGTAGCAATACCAGCCGGCAACGAGCAACCATTCGTTGCAGATTTTGCCACTACCACAGCAGCCAATGGGAAACTGGAAAATCTTCAGCGTAAAAACCAGCAAGCCCCTAGCGGATGGGTGCAAACGAAAACCGGTATGCCTTCGACGAATGCAAGCGAGCTTAAAAACGGCGGATCATTATTGCCGCTTGGCGGCGACCGCGAACATGGCAGCCACAAGGGATATGCTTTAGGATCAATAGTCGATATTTTTTCCGCAATCTTCAGTGGGGCAAATTACGGGCCGTGGGTACCACCGTTCCCCGCTTATGTACCAATGCCTGAAAATTTGCCAGGAGAGGGGATCGGGCATTTCTTTGGCGCTATGCGGATTGACGCTTTCCGCCCCGCAGAAGAATTTAAATTGCATATGGACAAATGGATAGCACGCTTTAAAAATTCCAAACCGGTTGAAGGTCATGAACGTGTGTTTGTACCTGGTGAGCCTGAAGCAGAAATTGAAAATTACCATCGGGAACATGGTGTTCCTTTACTAAAGCCCGTCGTGGAAGACCTTAATAACCTTGCGAAAAAATTTGAAATAGCTTTCGGATGATCCCACAAAGACTCCAAGATCACAAAGCCATTTTTCTTAGTGTTCTTTGTGCCTTAGTGGGAAAGTATAATGGGAACAGCTCATCCTAAAAAGACACTAAGATCATAATGACATTTCTTAAACAGGCTTTTCTCTACTTAAGCCTTATACAGTCTTTAATTCCGGCTATATAGTACATTTGCAACTCTATTAATAAAAAACAGTAATAGTAGTAATGAAAGTAATGAAGTTTGGAGGCACCAGTGTAGGGAAGCCTGAAAGAATGAATGAAATATCTAAACTGATCACAAAAGACGATGAGCCTAAAATAGTAGTGTTGAGTGCCCTGAGTGGTACGACTAATTCTCTTACTGAAATAAGCGAGTCCCTGAGTAAAGGTGAACGAGGAGCCGCAAAGCAACGTATAGACGCGCTTGAGCTTCACTACCAGAATTTTATTATTCAGTTGGTGAAAAGCGAAGAAAGCTACAGTAAAGCAAAAAATATACTTGCTGAGCATTTTGAGTTCCTGAATATCATCTTTAAAATATCTTATAGCGAAGCGTTAAATAAAGATATTCTTGCACAGGGGGAATTGCTTAGTACAAAGCTTTTCAGTGTATTTCTCGAAGAGAAAAAGATAAAACATATCTGGTTGCCTGCTCTTGATTTTATGACGATTGATTCATCGGGCGAGCCGCAGGTAGGAAGTATAAAAGTGAAGCTGTCGCAGATATTAAAGAAGCATAAAGATGCGACTCTCTTTCTTACACAGGGATACATTTGCCGTAATGCAAAAGGAGAGGTGGATAACCTGAAACGTGGTGGCAGCGATTATACCGCTTCGCTTATTTCAGGTGCTATTGGTGCGACATCCTGCGAAATCTGGACGGATATTGACGGCATGCATAACAATGATCCCCGTATTGTGAAAAAAACAAAGCCCGTAAGCCGGTTAAGTTTTGATGAAGCAGCTGAGCTTGCCTACTTCGGCGCGAAGATCCTGCATCCTGCCAGCATATGGCCAGCCCAATATTTTAATTTCCCGGTGAAATTATTGAACACTATGCAGCCTGATGCGCCAGGCACGCTTATAGTAAGTGAGGCCGGCAGTGTTGGCGTAAAAGCTGTGGCGGCTAAAGATTTTATTACGGCCATAAAAATAAAAAGCAGCCGTATGCTTCTTGCTTATGGCTTTTTAAGAAAGATATTTGAAGTGTTCGAAAAATACCAAACTGCAATAGACATGGTGACCACTTCTGAAGTTGCTGTTTCATTAACTATTGACAACGATGCCTACCTCAGCGAGATCATTAAAGAACTTGAATTGTACGGGAGCATAGAAGTAGACAGTGATCAGACGATCGTTTCTATCGTGGGAAACCAGATCACTAAAACAAAGGATGTGCTTGCGAAAGTCTTTACTACATTATCTGGAATACCGGTGAGAATGGTAAGCTATGGCGGCAGCATGCATAATATTTCTATTCTTATCTCACGCGATAATAAGGAGAAGACCCTTCAACTGTTGAATAAGGGATTGTTTGGAATGGAAGGCTAAACAAACTTAGCCCCTTAAATGATATGCCTTAGGTTTGGTAAAGGCACGTAGGCCTGCATGTGAGAGAGTGGTTCCAAACCCTGAATGCTTTCTGCCGCTCCATGGTAATGCGGCACTCACACGGTCGCAACAGTTCCAATAGCCACTTCCGGTATTTAATTGTCGTAAAATATTTTCAGCCCTGTTTTTATTAGAGCTGTATACTGAAGCAGTGAGACCATATTCAGTTTCCTCCATCATCTGAATGGCTTCTTCATCATTGATCACTTTCATAATACCTATCACCGGTCCGAAAGATTCATCCTGCATCACAAGCATATCATTGGTGACATTAGTTATTACTGTGGGCTCAAAAAAGTATCCCTTTCGATCCATGCGGTGTCCACCGGTTAAGATAGTGGCGCCTTTTTGCGTCGCTTCGTTCACCTGGTGTGCCAATACATTCAATTGATCTTTTCTGGTTAGAGGCCCAAGGTAAACTCCATCGTCTGTTGGCAAACCTGTTTTCCAAGATCGCACTTCTTCCACGAATGCATCCACATAGTTTTCGTAGATATTTCCATGCACATATATTCTTTCTACAGCGCAGCAGCTTTGGCCATTATTATAAAAAGCTCCATCGGCGGTGGAAGCAGCAACCGCATTAAGGTCATCTACGTCGTCGGCTACATACAATGGATCTTTACCTCCGAGCTCGCATTGGCAAGGGACCATCTTAGGAGCGACTGTTTCGTAAATATATTTACCTGTTTTATAAGATCCGGTAAAAAAGTATCCATCAAAATCCATAGCAAGTAAATGTTCACCTACTTCTCTGCCGCCGATAGCAACCTGGAAGACGTCGCCGGGAACTCCGGATTCTATCAACAATTTTTCTATTTCCAAACCCGTGAGTGTCGCATATTCTGACGGCTTATACATAACAGCATTTCCGGCAAGCAATGCCGGAACAAATACATTAACGCCTACGAGATAAGGATAATTCCATGCAGAAATATTGCAAATAACCCCAAGTGGTTCATAAGAAATTTTTTCTTCGAGGCCATTATCCACATGCATCGTTTCGTCAGCAAGATATTTTTCTGCATTTTGGGTGAGCCACAAAATCCTGGTAATAGCGCCAGCAATTTCGTTTCGGGATTGCTGTAAAGGTTTGCCGACCTCTGTAGTAAGCACCAGCGCAAGATTTTCAGAATTTGCTTTTATTTTTTCTGAAAATGTTTTTAAAATTTTTATTCGCTCAATAAGTGAAACCCTTTGCCAGTATGGTTGAGCATTTACCAATGACTCAAATTTGCTGTTGAGCATACTAACTGAATCCTCTTCAATTTCCTTAATGATTTCTTCAGTGGCGGGGTTAATGATTTTCATAAAATATTTATTGAATGGTATTTTGAACAGCCTTCAGGAAGCTTGTCTTTATATTTTTTGAAAAGATGCTTCCCTGGTTTTGCATCCTTTCGGGATGCCACTGTACGAGAAGCAAATAAGATTTTCCTGTAGCATCCTTTCTTTCCATGGCTTCAATGATGCCATCCGGAGATAGAGCCGTAGCCACTAACCCAAACCCCGGCATATCAACTGCCTGGTGATGGGCACTATTGACGCTGCCTTTTTCCTGTCCTGTAATGTTATGCAACTCCGAATTTTTATCGATGGAAATTTCATGCTCACGATCCATCCCTTCTTTAAATTTTCCATGATTGAATTTTCCAAAAGCAGGTATGTCCGGGATCAACGTACCGCCATAAAAAATATTTGTAAAGTGCATGCCCCTGCAAATACCCAGCAAGGGCATTTGATTTTCTTCAATATACTGCATCATCTTCCATTCAAATTCATCTCTTTTTTTATCCATATCATTTGGATCGCAATAAGGCAAAAAATCGGGTTGATTATATAATTGTGGATTGATGTCGTGACCGCCCGTTAAAACAATGCCATTACATTTTTCAATCTCATCGAAATTGTTATCATGATAACCCAGCTTAATTATTTCAACACCTGGTTCATTTTTAAACCAGTTTTCATAGTTAAAATATTTAGAACCTTCGCCCATTCCTATCACTATCTTTTTCATTTCTTATAAATAATTTATTTAACTAAAGTGCGTGCAAATACAATTGTCTGAAATCTTCTCTTGTAACGGGCTTTGGATTATTGGGATGCGCAAAGTCTGCGATAGCAAGGTCTGCCAATGTTTCTATATGTTCCTGTTTTACACCGATATCTCCAAGTTTCGCGGGAATATTTATTTTTGAATTCAGTTCATGTAAATAATTTATTACCCCTTTACCGGTTTCCTCTTTCAATTGAAGCGTTCTTGCGATGCGCTTAAACTTATGTTCAAACCCTTCAATATTAAACTCCATTCCGTAAGGAATATTTACAGCATTTGCCAACCCATGATGCGTGTCGAGCAGGGAAGATAAAGGATGCGCTAAAGAATGAACAACACCCAATCCCTTTTGAAATGCAACAGCACCCATTAGTGAAGCGATCAGCATTTTACTTCTTGATTCCAGGTCCGGCTTATTGACCGCTTTCGCCAACGAATCATGAATTAAGGAAATACCTTCTAAAGCAATTCCGTCACACATTGGGTGTAGCATTTTTGCGAGAAATGCTTCCATGTTGTGGGTTAATGCATCCATACCTGTGGCTGCGGTAACGGCGGGTGGTAAATCCATCGTTAATAGTGGGTCCGCAAACACGATTTTAGCCAACAGCTTAGGTGAGAAAAGAATTTTCTTTTGATGTGTTACTTCATCTGAAATGATAGCGCTTCTTCCAACTTCACTGCCGGTGCCGGCCGTAGTTGGCATGGTAATAAAATGCGGAACCTCATTGGTAACATAGACATCACCTCCTATGAGGTCATCATATTTAAAAAGATCTTCACGATGATTTATCCGCAACACAATTGCCCTTGCAACATCCAAAGCAGCGCCGCCGCCGATGCCGATTATGGAATCCCGCTTCGTCGCATCATACATATCACCCCCATCATACACATCGGGCCGTACAGGATTTTTATGAATGTTGCTAAATACTTCTACCGAAATATTTTTCTTCTTAAGGTCATTGATAATTTCTTTAAAGAAGTCTAATTGGGCAACGATCGGATCGGTAACTATGAGCGGTTTGGATAAATTATTTTTTAATAAATACTCTCCCAATTCTTTGCTGGAACCTGCACCGAAGCGAATATTAGTTGGAAAATTATATTGATAAACTTTGTCGAATGTCATTTACTGAAATTAAATTTTAATTTAGATTGTGTTGTTAGAGTTTGATTTTTGTTTCTTGAGATTTTGTTCTTTTATATAATCTCAAAATATCTTTTGTACTCCCAATCTGTTACCGCTTTTAAGTGCTGCCTCCATTCCCACTCTCGCGTTTGAACGAAATGTTCAACAAACTGTTCTCCGAATATTTCTTTAGGTATTGCTGATGCTTTCATCATTTGAGTTGCTTCATCCAAAGTTTTTGGGAGCACTCCATTTGAAAAATCCTTATATCCATTTCCTTTGGTTGCGGCTTTTTTCAATTTCAATTTATTCCTGATGCCATACAAGCCCGAAGCAAGCGAAGCTGCCATTGCCAGGTAAGGATTTACATCTGAACCGATGACCCTCGTTTCAAGCCGGCACGATTTGCTGTCTGCCGCTAAGACTCTTATCGCTACTGTCCGGTTATCAAGCCCCCATGTGAGCGTGGTAGGCGCCCAGGCTCCTTCAACCAAACGCTTGTAACTATTTATTACGGGAGCATACATCGGCAAAATATAAGGTAGACAATGTAGCTGCCCTGCTATATAACTTTTCATGATGCTGCTCATATTCATGTCATCCTTTTCATTGTAAAAAAGATTTTTATTTCCGTTCCTATCCCAAAGACTTTGATGTACATGCCCGCCGCAGCCCGGCAAATTCTCGTCAATCTTTGCCATGAAGGTTGCCATGCAGCCATGCCTGTATGCAATTTCTTTAACAGCTGTTTTAAATAATAAGGCGCGGTCCGCCGCTTCCACAATTTCAGAATAAGTAATAGCTGCTTCATAAGTTCCGGGTCCCGTCTCGGTGTGCAGTCCTTCTAATGGAACATTAAACTTTTTTAGTAGATCAAAGAGATCGTTGAAATAGGGATTCTGTAAAGAACTACGCAAAATAGAATAGCCAAACATGCCGGGTGTCAATGGCTTTAGATCTTTGAACTGTTTGTCATAGATGGTTTGCGGAGTTTCTGCAAAGTTGTACCACTCAAATTCCTGAGAGAAATATGGTTTATACCCTGAGTCATTCGTATCCTGTAAAACCTTTTTCAACAATTGGCGCGGACAGATGTAAGATGGTTTTCCCTTTGCATCAATTAATTCGCCGAGAAAAAATGGAACATCATTTTCCCATGGAACTTTTCTGAAAGTTGAAAGATCAATTCTTGCAGGAGAATCAGGATATCCAGTGTGCCAGCCGGTATAATGAACATTGTCGTAGGCAATATCACCCGAATCCCATCCAAAAATAACATTACAAAAATGGGTAGCCTTATCAGCAGTAGAAATAAATTTTTCAGCGGA
Source organism: Ginsengibacter sp. (assembly GCA_040007325.1). GTDB lineage: Bacteria > Bacteroidota > Bacteroidia > Chitinophagales > Chitinophagaceae > Ginsengibacter. The sequence goes on from JBDTVF010000026.1 coordinate 12,320, forward strand.
AATATATTTTCCACGCAGGATTCCATCTATATCAGTGAAAGCAATTTTTACTTTACCGGAAGGATGATCTTTTACGTATTGAATGATATCATTTTTTGTCATGCAAATAATTTAAAGGCATTTCCCACAAAGACACAAAGGGCACTAAGAAAACTGCTTTGTGATTTTAATGTATTGGTGTTGGAAATATTATATCAACTGTCCATAAATTTTACGATGTAGTCCTTCTTTAATGAGATTTACATTAAAGTTAACGAGTATAGCTAATTTGCTTCCTGTAAGTTTCAAATATGTCAGGACAGTTCTATGATGCACTTTTTCTAAATGCTCCACTGATTTAATCTCGATAATTAATTTGTTGTCCATAATAATATCAGCTCTGAAGCCAACGTCTAAAACAATATCCTCATAATTAGCAATGATACCGGTTTGGCGCGAATAGAGAATATTGCGTTTTGATAATTCATAAGCAAAGGCAGCTTCATAAACGCTTTCAAGCAGGCCGGGTCCAAGGGTTGTGTGAATTTTAAAGCATATATCAACTGCAATGGTTGCAAGCTCGTTCTCTGTCATACTTAAACGGATTTATTTATAAAATAAATTTGATACTCACTTTGTGTCCTCCGTGTCTTCGTGGGAAATATTTCTTAAAACTTTAAACGTCACGTAACAAATTCCCAGCAACGCAAAATAAATTAAGGCCAGGTGAAAATTGAATATTGTCATTGCGACCAGCGAAATCGTGGCGATGATTAATGCAACAACTGGAAATACAGGGTACATCGGCACCTTAAATGGCCTTAGCATCTCCGGCTCTTTCTTTCGTAACTGCAACAAAGAAAGCATTGAAATAATATATAGCGTCAATGCGCCAAACACAGAAATAGTAATGATCTCAGAGGTTTTACCGGTAAGCAATGCGATAATTCCAATCAGCATATTTATGATTAATGCATTTGCGGGTGTTTGGAATCTTTTGTGAATTTTACCGACAAAACTAGGTGCGAATTTTACTCTGCCAAATTCAAGTACTGACCTTCCGGCGGCAAGGATAATCCCGTGAAAAGAGGCGACCAATCCGAATAGCCCAACTGTAATGAGCAAATGATATAATGCATTATTACTGCCAACAATGTGGGCTAAAGCCAACGGCAACGGTGAGTCGGAAGCAGTGCCGTCATTTTTATAGACTATCGCTTCCCAACCGGCAACGCCTACAGACGATGTAAAAGTGAGTATGCATAAAATGACCAGCGTAAGTATTGCCGAGCCAAACCCAAGTAAAATAGTTCGTTGAGGATTTACTGCTTCTTCAGCAACATTTGCCACGCCTTCAATAGCGAGGAAGAACCATATGGCAAAAGGGATTGCAGCAAATATGCCTTGCCAGCCATGTGGAAGCGCATTGTGTTGCAAATTTTTAAAATCGAAATGCGGAATAGTGATACCAGTGAAAAGCAATAATTCTGCGACGGCAAAGATGGTGATCGTTAGTTCAAAAATTGCAGCAGCCTTTACACCATAAATATTCAGCGCGGTAAAAATAATATAAGCAAAGATCGCTATTGCTATGATGGGTATTTGAGGAAAGAATAAATTGAAATAGGCACCAATTGCAAATGCAATCGCAGGTGGAGCAAAAATAAATTCAATGTTTTGTGCCATGCCAGCAATGAACCCGAGATCTTTTCCGAAAGCGCGATTCGCATAGTCGAATGCGCCGCCGGCCTTTGGTATAGCACAAGCAAGTTCGGCATAGCTGAACGTAAATGTTCCATACATAATGATGATGAAGAATGTTGCAATGGCAAGGCCGAGTGTGCCACCCTGCTCAAGCCCGAGATTCCACCCAAAGTACATTCCTGAAATCACATAGCCAACTCCAAGTCCCCAAAGCATAACAGGAGTAAGTGTCCGCTTAAGTTCCCCTGCTGGTTGTGATGGTAATGTTGACATCGATAAAAAGCTTTACCCAATATTACACGGTAAATGTCAATTAAACATAAAACAAAATGGCAGATGGATTGAAAAGTTACCTCGTAATTCTATACTGAAACAATATAAGATCGATCTATCCTCCGATAGCAATCATTGTTCTGTTATGTAAATCCTCCGTATGAATTTTTTCAAAGTCTTTGGTAAACTGGCCGCCTAATTCTTTTTCTTTAATATGAATGCTTTCATAAATCAGGGGAACTATATCACCGCCGTTTCTAAACACGGTAAGCAAATCAGTTTCTGTTTCTGAAAAAAGACAATTCTTCATCCTGCCGTCTGCCGTTAACCGCATGCGGTTGCAGCCACTGCAAAAAGGTGCGCTCATTGTGCTGATAACTGCAAATGTGCCCTTATGACCCGGCACGGTATATTTTTTTGCAGTATCATGTATGCTATCATTGAGCCGCTCGATCTCATATTTTTGTTGGACGAGTTCTATAATTTCTTTCCAGGTAAAAACTTTATTGCTTGTCCAGCGATTGCTGTCAAAAGGCATAAACTCTATAAAGCGTACATGAACATTTGTGTCTTTTGTCCATTCAACGAAGTCATTAATTTCATTATCATTCAAGCCTTTCATTATAACAACATTCACCTTTACATGAAAATTATTTTTTATCAACAGGTTGATATTGTCAAAAACAAGATCAAATTGATTGCGACGTGTGATAAGATTGAATTTATCTGCCTGCAAGGTATCAAGGCTGATATTGAGTGACTTTACCTTCGCTTCTTTCAATATATCCACAAAATCATGAAGCCTCGTTGCGTTGGTAGTTAGTGTAAGTTTCACAGGCAATTTGGCTAAACGCCTGATGATTTCATCTGCACCCTTACGAACAAGGGGCTCGCCACCTGTAAGCCTTATTTTATTTACACCATGCTCTACAAAAATTTTTGCAATGGCTTCAATTTCGTCAACCTGCATCAGTCTTGCTGGGGGTGTAAAGACATAATCTTCCTCGGGCATGCAATAAAAGCAACGGAGATTGCAATTGTCGGTGAGGGAGATTCGTAAGTAATCGTGAACTCTATCGTACCTATCGGTGATCATTAGGGTAATTTAGTGAAAAATAATGCCTGTTGACATCTTCTGCTCTCTTACGCCGGTAATATTATCCTAAAATTACCGCTTAATTTCTTTCATGAATAGGCGCTTCTCTTAGTCTTAAAAAGCCACCTTCTCTTTTTGAAAACACCGTTCGGATTTCTGCAAGAAGAGATAAGGCAATTTCCTCAGGTGCGAGCGCTCCAATATCTAGACCAGCAGGCGCATAAATCCTTTGCATTTCCTTCTCAGGAATTGAGTTGCCTTCCTCTTCTATTTCTTTAATTATTTTTTCTGCCCTAACCTTCGGGCCAAGCATGGCAATGTATGGAGTTGTAGTTTTTACTGCCTTAACTAAATTGCGTTTGTCGGTTTTAAAATCGTGCGACATTAAAATGATGGCAGTATAATTATCAAACACGATGCCTGTAAATTGGTCATCCGGAACAATTTCATCAAAGGCATTTGCAGAAGCGTTGTTTAATTTCAATGGATTTGTTACGATGCTTGTTAGCCACCCTGTCTCTTTTGCAAGCCTTGCCAATGGATACACATCGTATTGGTGACCCATAAGCACCAGATGAATTTCCGGTAATAATATTTCTATAAAAAAGGAAATCTCTTTTCCTTCGTCCTGTTCCAATTCGAAAGATGAAGATTTTCCTTTCTCAAGTTGCTGTTCTATTTTATCTACCAGCTCTTTTTCAAGTTTCGCGTCCTCAAATATTTCCAGGTTAGCGGGCGATGTATACCGGATCACTTCTCCCGCAGCTACATTTTTCCATTCGCCTTTTATACCTGTAATCGTGATAAGAGTATTTGTTTTCCTTTCGCCTTGCGAACATGACTTCAGTATTTCCACCGGGTTTTTCTTATCATCATAATTCAGCGGCGTGAACAACACGTCGATGATACCATTGCAACCAAGGCCAACACCTATCTGGTGCGCGTCATCTTCCGTAGTGTCATAAGTAATTAAAGATGCTACTGATTTGGTAATCGCAAGGCGTGCACGTTTTAATGCATCACCTTCAAGACAACCGCCACTTATGCCACCTATCCAAACACCATTATCCATTACGAGCATTCTTGCACCGGTACGACGATATGAAGAACCTTCCACACGCACTACAGTTGCAAGCGCAGCACGCGTGGACGTTTTATCCAGACTATCATAAGCGTTTACTATCGCTCTTATTTCTTTCATTTAAAAAAAATTGTAATGCTATTTTTCTTTATTTAATCCATCAAATTTTATGCTATGAATACTTGCTAATCTATTTTAATGAACAGTTGCAATGCGTAGTTTACGAATATCCGCCTTTCCTCAAAGGCATGACATATTTTTACTAATAGAAAATGTGTTCATGAGCAAATATGCAATTATTTTACTTGCCGCAGGATCATCGTCTCGTTTTGGATCACCCAAACAACTGGCTCAAAATAACGGTAGAAGTTTTGTTGCACATGCAATAATAGAAGCTTTAAAAGTGACAAAAGAAGTAATCGTGGTGTTGGGAGCAAATCATGAAGTAATAAAAAAAGAAATAGAAAAATTTCCAATTCATATAGTATGGAATGAAAAATGGGAGGAGGGTATGTCATCATCAATTAAAAAAGGAATGGAAATATTATTACAGCATGAAACATTTCCCGATGCAATTATCATTGCGGTATGCGATCAGCCATTTCTGTCGTCCGGAATTATGAATTCATTAATAGAAAAATATGAATCCGGCGATAGACCCATCATCGCAAGTGCCTATAACAATGTATTAGGAACACCAACTCTTTTCAATCAAAGCTTTTTTTCGGCCCTGATGGAACTAAAAGGGCAAGCGGGCGCAAAAAAAATTATTTCTGAAAATAAGGCTGTGGTTGACACTGTATCTTTCCCTTTAGGGTATGTTGACATTGACACAATAGAAGATTTCGAGCAATGGAAAACTTATACAAAAATTGATTGAATGGAACATTGGGAAATTGCTTTTTTCTTTTTGATAATTGCATTCACATATGCATCTGTTGGCTTCGGTGGCGGCTCAAGTTACCTTGCAATTCTTGCTATATATGCGTTGCCATTTAAAGAAATAAGGCTCGTGGCTTTGTTGTGCAACATCATTGTGGTTACGGGCGGTACCATCATTTTTATCCGTAATAAACAAACCGACTGGAAGAAGATCATTCCTGTCGCCATTATAAGTGTGCCTTTGGCATTTGTGGGAGCAAGACTTAAGATAAGCCAGGATACTTTTTTTATTATTCTCGGTTGTAGCCTTTTAGTGGCTGGTATATTGCTTTGGATCAAAACGAAGCCAACGGATATTGATAAGATAAAAACTCCAGGCAAATATCATTATGTCAATGATGGGTTATTGGGTGGTGGCATCGGGTTTTTGTCTGGAATGGTGGGTATCGGTGGTGGCATTTTTCTTTCTCCTTTGTTAAACTTATTGAACTGGGATACTCCTAAAAAGATTGCCGCAACAGCCAGTGTCTTCATTTTAGTAAATTCTATTTCGGGGATAGCGGGGCAGCTAAGTACATTGCCCGGTGGAATAAATTATACAAGAATTGTTTTTCTTTGCATTGCTGTTTTTATTGGCGGACAAATCGGTTCAAGAATGGGTGCTTCAAAATTTAACCCGGTTATTATAAAAAGGGTAACTGCCTTATTGGTATTTTTTGCCGGTATCGAAGTGCTTAGTAAGCACCTTCATATTTTTTAAAAAAAATGGTCATGACTATTGAGGTAATTATGTTTGGAATTGCCAGGGAAATTTTTGGTAAATCATCTGTGGCAATTGAATCAAACGATGCTGATACTTTTGATGTGGGTCAGCTTAAAAATGAGTTGGAGAAGCAACAGCCGCGCTTACACGAACTCGGCTCGTACATGATCGCAGTGAATAATGAATACGCCGCGGATAAAATTCTTATTAAAGAAAAAGATGAAGTAGCGGTGATTCCACCGGTGAGCGGTGGTTAAGAACTCACTCACTTTTTTGTATTGATGATTGATTTTCTCTCCATGCCTTCAAACCTCCATCAAGAGAATAAAAAATATTTTTTGGAAAAATTTCTTTTGCAATTTTTGTTGCCTGGGCGCTTCGTCTGCCCGTCTCGCAATAAAAAATTACCTGCTTATCAAAATTAAATGAAGACCGGTTTCTTTCCATTTCTGAAAGGGGAATGTGTCTGCCGCCGATATTAAATTCTGCTCTTTCCTCATTGCTTCTCACATCAACTAGTTCAAATAGATTTTTATCAATACCATTTTTGAAATCCTTGAGCGAAATGAGGCTAGCAATTTCTGTCTCGGGTAATTTCGTAATTACCGTTTTGGTGACCTCTCCTGTTTTAATGATTTTACTTTGCAATGTCCGTGCATCAAGCATAAATATTTTCCCTGCAAGCAATTCACCGGTTCCGGTAATCCATTTAATTACTTCATTTGCCTGGACACAGCCTATCATTCCCGCAATAGTTGGAATCACACCACCCTCGGCGCAGTTAGGAATTTGCGATGCATTTACTGCTGGAAATAAGTCCCTGTAATTTGGTGAATAATTTCCTTCTTTGTTCAGTACGTTTAATACCGATACTTGTCCCTCATATTGATAAATTGCAGCGTATACAAATGGTTTGCCTGCCAACACGCATGCATCATTCAATAAATATTTAGTTTCGAAATTATCGGTTCCATCTATAACAATATCGTAGCCGCTTATTATTTGCATTACATTATCCGAAGTAATTTTTTTGTTGATCTTTATCAATGCAATCTCTGGATTTTGAAGTTGTAATTTTTTGCAGGCAACTTCTGATTTTAATTGCCCAACTTCAGAGGCGGAGTATAAAATTTGCCTGTGAAGATTGCTGGTTGAAATGGAATCGAAGTCTGCGATCCCGATTGTCCCAATTCCAGATGCTGCAAGATATTGGGCGGCCGGGCAACCTAAGCCACCTGCTCCTACAATTAAAACCTTTGCCTGTTGCAGTTTTAGCTGGCTTTTTTTTCCAAAGCCAGGCAAGTTGAGCTGGCAGCTATATCGTAGCCACTCATCCTGCATTTTGTAATTCCCCGTTTTGAATTATTTGTTCAGCCTTTACAAAATCTTCCGGCGTATTTACATTCATCAGCGCTTTTGCATCCGGCGGCTGAAGTATAGTTGCGCTCTCACTTTTGATCAACACCTTCCTGGGACAAGTGTAGCCGTTAGATAGAAACTCGAGTAGTATTGAGTGGCTCTTCGGTTCCCAAATAGTGATCAATGGTTCGGGAAGACCATCGAAAGGACTTTTAAAAGTTGTTGCTATAGCATTCGCATCCCTGTGTTCAAGGAGATATTTCAAAGTATCACTATTCAACAATGGCAAGTCACACGCCACTACAAGCCATGCCACATCAGGTTGAAATTTGAATGCTGAAAGAATTGCTCCGTAAGGTCCTATGCCTGTATATGAATCGGTAAGCGTTTTATAATCAGCGTGTGTTTCATTTTCCTGGTCCTGCCGCAATGAAATGTACACTTCACTGCATAAAGGTTGCAGCAGATCTGCCATATAATACTGTTGTTCCTTACCATGCCACGTTATTGAATTCTTGTCCCTGCCCATTCGTTTGCTTTTGCCTCCGGCTAAAACCAAACCGTTTATTATGGATTGTTGTGTTTTCATTTTGAATTATTTTCTTTCAAAATCCCTTTTGCCACCCGATTTTTTTATCAGCTTTGTATCCTTGATAATGATATTATGGCTGAGTGCTTTACACATGTCGTACACCGTTAGTGCTGCTATTGATGCACCTACAAGAGCCTCCATCTCCACACCCGTTTTTGCTTCAATGCCGGCAGTGCATGTAATTATTACTTCATTATTATCATTCAGCCGTATATCGATGTCGCAATTATCCATACCCAATGGATGGCAAAGCGGGATTAATTCTCCTGTTTTTTTTGCACCCATAATTCCGGCAATAATGGCTGTTTGAAAGACCGCACCTTTTTTAGTTTGTATATCACCATTCACTAATTTCTTCAATACTTCCGCTGGAAGCGATACAATGCTCTGAGCTGTTGCACTTCTTTTCGTAGGCTTCTTTTCACTTACATCTACCATTACAGGTTTACCGGTACTGTCGATATGTGAAAAGTCGTTTGTGCTCATTATTTGGTTAGTTACATCAAATTTTTAAAAGGCCATATCCTGAAGACTTCGCCCTTCCTGAATTCATTTCTTTCTAAAGGTAGTTCCATAAAGGCATCCGTCTGCAGCAAGTTGGCGAAATCGCCGGAGCCATTGCCTTCGAGGGGTATAGCTAATAATTCTCCTTTTTCATTGATGAATAGTTTTACCTGTAAAAAATATTGCAATGAAGGCTTAAATAAAAAATCTTCGTTCAGGATCGCAAAGGTTTTATTTATTTCTACCCGCAATGATTTTTTAAGCCACGGCAAAAAAAATCGCTGAAAGCAAACGAAGGTTGAAACGGGATTTCCGGGGAAGGCAAAAACAAATGTTCCCCCGTCATCTTTTCCGAACCAAAAAGGTTTACCAGGACGTTGCTGCACTTTATGAAATAGTTTCTTTACGCCGAGTTTATCGAGTGCGGCAGGCACATAATCAAATTTTCCCATTGATACCCCACCACTCAAAATGATGACATCATAACCGGTGATACATTCCTCTAGTTTTTTTTCAATAACACCCTGTTCATCGGGCAGGTGTAGCATTTCCGCATGTAACCCATATTGCTGCAATACTGCCTGGAGTGTGTAATTATTTGATCGCCTGATTTGAAATGCTGTTGGGGTTTCAGCAATTGCTACTAATTCATCCCCGGTTGAAATGATGATCACCTTCGGTAATTTTTTCACAAGCAAATTTGTCTTCCCGACCGTTGCCGCAATTGAGATTACGATCGGCGTTATGATTTGACCCGTCTCAACCAAAATTTCATTTTGCTTTTTATCTTGTCCTTTGAAATGAATGTTTTGATTGAATGATATTTCGTCAATATTAATTTTTGCAGTTCCGTTTTTTATTTCAATGTCTTCATAGCGAATGACAGTATCGGTTGTAGCCGGCAACACAGCTCCAGTCATTATTTCAATGCATTCATCGTCATTAATTATATCAATTGGTTTTTCACCTGCAGCCTGGGTAGCTTTTATTTTAAACGAACGATTACCTTTTTTGAATCCTTCATAACTGATGGCAATGCCATCCATTGTTACCCGGTTGAATGGGGGAAAATCCCTGTCTGCCACGATACTTTCCGCAAGGACTCTATGCAGGCATGTATCAAAAGAAGCCAATTCTATTCCATAATCTTTTGATTGTTCGAGTATAATTTTTTCCGCTTCTTCAACACTAATCATAAAATGTTTTTTATAAACCTCACCCCAGCCCTCTCCAAAGAAGATGGACCTTATTCACCTATTCTCTTTCCATTGATACGTTTCATCTTCAAAATATTCTTTACCCCAAATGGGTAATTCTTTTTTTATTCTTTCGACTGTTTCTTCACATGCATCAATAGCGGCTTTTCTATGCGCAGATGATGTAAAAACAAAAATGCAAATTTCTCCGGCGGGTATTGTGCCAAGGCTATGATGGACGTGCATACAGGTAAGTGGATACTTTTGGAAAATATCTTCTCTTATTTTGTGCATCTTCTCGAGCGCCATTTGCTCGTAAGAAGTATATTCAATGGCGGCCACTTTTTTCCCCTCCTTTTCATCAGCCCTTATCTGCCCTAAAAATATACTATGCCCGCCGATAACAGTTTGAGATTTATGCTTCTCAATGCTCTCGGCTATGAAGGAAGCAGGAATTGCTCCCTTGTGGAAAATGTTTTTTATTTTATGATCAGCCATAAATTCATTTTACGATAAACGGTACTGTAAAATTATCACTTTAAGTGTAGCCGTCAGCACCGCAGGTCGGACGGCGGACTGTAAAATGCATGCAGCATCATAAACCTTTAAACTTGTTTCTGAAAAAGAAGCCGGTTTGACCTGCGATTCGGAAGCCGGTCTGACCTGCGGTGCCGACCTAACTTACTCTTTTACCCTTCAACAATTTATTTACTGCGTCGCTGAACGAGCCTGCACGGATAATTTCGCCTGCATTAACAAAATAAATTTCGTCAGCATTTTCTATGGTATTGA
>JBDTVF010000027.1:0-21869 GCA_040007325.1 Ginsengibacter sp.
GTTGGTGCGCCACCTGAAAGTGTAGGTAAATTTGGAGGTGATACGGATAACTGGGAGTGGCCTCGTCACACCGGTGACTACTCGATCTTTCGGGTCTATACTGCTAAGGATGGCAAACCTGCAGAATACAGTCCCGACAATGTGCCAATGAAACCCAAATGGTTCTTGCCTGTTTCATTAAAGGGTTACAAGGAAGGCGATTATTCCATGATATATGGTTACCCCGGCAGCACCAATCGTTACGAAACATCTTTTGGGATTAAACTTAAAAATGAAATCGACAATCCTTCCCTAGTGAACCTTCGTAATGTACGCCTTAAAGCGATGTATGCAGAAATGATCAAAGATCCTGCAGTGAAACTTAAGCTTGCAGAAAATTACGCCAGAATTGCCAATTACTGGAAATTTTATGATGGCGAAACCAAGCAGCTTGAAAAATATCACGTGTATGAAGCTAAGCAGAATGCTGAAGCGAATTTTGCCAAATGGTCAAGTAATAAAACCGGTTACCAGGATGTACTAAATGATTATCAAAAAAACTATAACGCATGGCGACCCTACGCGAAACAGCGTATGTATATCAATGAAGGAATATTAGGATCACCACTTACGGCTTATGCGTCCACTCTTATGGATCTTGAAAGGGCTTTAGTAGAAACAGGAAAAACTCAAGCCGATTTGCAGAAGGCGTTAACTGCTGCCAACGAGTCGAGAAGAAAGTTTCTTGCTAGTGAAAATTTGCCAAGCGATAAAAAAATAATGGCAACTACGGCAATGATGTTTTACAATGACATTGACAAAAGCCAACATCCCATCGATTTCTATCAAAGCTTGCAACAAAAATTTGGCCCATTAAACGACCTGGCAACATTCACTACCTGGGCAAATGATGTGTTCAATACCACAATGATTTTGGATTCAGTCAAGTGGGCCGCTTTTATGGCAAAACCAGATGCTAATACTTTGCAGAGCGATCCCGCGTTTGCGTATGCTTCAGCATTTGTCAAAAACTATACCCTCAAGTACAGTAAGCTTTATAGTGATTTCGTGAATAAAAATAATGAGCTCGGCCGGCTTTATATGAAGGGTATTATGGAAATGAATCCTGATGCTGTAAAGAAAATGTATCCAGATGCTAATTTCAGTATGCGGGTGAGCTACGGCAATGTGAAGAGCTATAGTCCAAGAGATGCCGTTTATTATGACTATGTCACTACGAGTAAAGGGATTTTGGAAAAATATATTCCCGGCGATTACGAATTTGATCTTCCTGCAAAAGAAATTGAATTGCTGAAGAAGCGCGACTTCGGGCAATACATTGATAAGAAAAGGAACGACCTTATTATTGATTTTATAACTACCAACGATATCACGGGCGGTAATTCCGGCTCGCCGGTAATGGATGGTTCAGGCAATTTAATAGGGCTCGCCTTCGACGGCAACTATGAGGCATTGAGTCACAAAATTCAATTTGATAAAGACCTGAACAGAACCATCTGCGTAGATGTACGGTATGTACTGTGGTGTATTGATAAAATGGGTGGCGCAAAGAATATTATCGATGAACTAAAGTTGGTTCGATAGTATTAAAGAAAGCAAAACATACACTCACAAATAATGAAAAAGCGCCGGTTGATTAGCGGCGTTTTTAAGTTTAAATTAAATTCTAAGGGATACATTTGAACATGTCGTTTCAAAACTTGACTCCTGACCAGGCACTTCCAAAAATAAAACAATACTGTGCTTACCAGGAAAGATGTCATGCTGAAGTAAGGGATAAGCTATACTCTTACAAATTAAACAAAAGTGAGGTTGAGCAAATCATCTCCAACCTGATTACTGAAAATTATCTTAATGAAGAACGATTCGCTAAAATATATGCTGGAGGCAAGTTTAGAATGAATCAATGGGGAAGGGTAAAAATAAAACAAGCGCTTAAGGCAAAGCAGATAAGTGAGTATTGCACTAAGAAAGCCTTGAAAGAAATTGATGAATCAGATTATCAAAAAACATTTAAAAAGCTGGCAGATCAAAAACTAAAAACGATAAAAAGTGAAAAGAATATTTTTGTAAAAAAGAGAAAGATGCAGGATTTTCTTTTACAAAAAGGTTTTGAAAGTAGCATGATCAGTGAATTGCTGAAAAATTTATCGGCAAAAAAAACATAATTATCCATGAGCACACTTAACGTTACTGTCATTCAAACTGATCTTACCTGGGAAGACAAAAAAAGAAATCTTGCTCATATTTCAGATAAAATAAATTCTATTAAAGGAAAAACCGAATTGGTAATTCTTCCTGAAATGTTTACCACGGGTTTTAGCATGCGGCCTGAAGTACTTGCTGAAGATATGAATGGAGAAACCCTACAATGGATGAAACAAGTGTGTTCCGATAAAAAAATAATTTTGACCGGCAGTGTTATTATTAAAGAAGAAGGCAAATATTATAACCGGCTCATTTGGATGCTGCCCAATGGAGAATATGGCTATTATGACAAGCGCCATTTGTTTGCTTACGGTGAAGAGCACACGCATTTTGCATCCGGAAGCAAAAGGCTTATTGCCTGCGTAAAAGGCTGGAAAATTAACCTGCTGGTGTGCTATGATCTAAGATTTCCTGTTTGGGCGAGGCAGGCAAAACCAGAAGGTTCTGAAGCTGAATATGACCTGTTAATTTTTGTTGCCAATTGGCCGGAAAAAAGAAGCAACGCCTGGAAAACCTTGCTGCAGGCAAGAGCCATAGAAAATCAATGCTACGTGGTTGGCGTAAACAGGGTCGGTGAAGATGGCAACAACATTGCTTATTCCGGTGACAGTATGATCATTGACCCACTCGGTGAAATATTATATCAAAAGCCGAACGAAGAAGATGTGTTTACATGCATACTTAAAAAGGAAACTCTACAGGAAGCTAGAGAGCGTTTCCCATTTTTAAAAGATTCGGATTCTTTTATTATTAACTCCTGATGAATGGTTTCAACTTATTATGGCGATAAAGTTTTTACAGGTATAAACTGGCTTACAAATACCTCTATCATTTGTGAGGATAGAATTATTAAAAATATTATTCCCGGCAACGAGATCGGCAATGATAAAGCTATTAGGTATCCAATTATTGCACCTGCCTTTATTGATGTGCAGATCTATGGAGCCTCCTCTAAATTATTTTCTGTTTTTCCTTCAGCAGACACGCTAGAACTAATGTATCATCATTGTGTCAACGGTGGTACTTCACATTTTCTGCCAACTATAGCGACCAACACTTCAGAAATTCTTAAACAAGGAATTGATGCCATAAGAAGCTATTGGGATAATAATGGAAAGGGCGTAATCGGTTTGCACATCGAAGGCCCATGGATCAATAAAGTAAAACGCGGAGCACACGTTGAGCACCTCATTCACCATCCAGATTTGGAAGAGGCAAGATCTATCCTGGAATATGGAAAAGATGTCATTAAGATCATTACGTTGGCTCCCGAAGTTTGCGCTACGCCGGTGATCGATCTTATTAAAAGCTACAACATTATCATCTCTGCCGGACACAGCAATGCTACTTATTCAGAAGCTATGCAGGCTTTTGACGGCGGCATAAAAGCATCGACGCATTTATTTAATGCAATGACTCCTCTGCATCATCGTGAGCCTGGCTTTGCAGCAGCAACTTTGATGCATCCCAATGTAATGTCGAGTATTGTTCCCGACGGAATACATGTTGATTTTGATATGGTGAGGCTGGCCAAAAATTTAATGGGAGAAAGATTGTTCATTATAACGGATGCCGTAACCGAAACTAATGAAGGCCCATACATGCACGAACGCGTGGGTGATAAATATGAATCTAACGGAATATTAAGTGGCTCCGCATTGACAATGGCAAAAGGTGTAAAAAATTTAGTTGAGAAATGTCAAATATCGTTGGAAGAAGCGTTGAAAATGGCAAGCCTTTATCCTGCTAAAGCAATTGGCCTGAATAAAAACTTAGGCAAAATAGAAAAAGGATTTGGCGCCAGCCTTGTAATGCTAAATGAAGATGCTGATGTGCTTTTCTGCATCTGAATTAACATGATGCACTAATTGGACTTTTCTTTATTTATCATTTCTCTCACCACTTCCAATTTAGTGTCTACACCAGCCCTTACGTCTTTTACATTCGGGCCTACATAAATATCCGGTATTACTCCCGTCCCTTTTTCGGCTATGTGATTATATTGAACGATCCTGAAGAATGGCAGCCTTACGCGGAGTTTTGTTTTTGGCAGAACGATGTCCGGTATCATTATCCCCGAGTTACCATACCAACCTCCCCCGGTTTCCTCACCTACAAGTGTTACATTTTCCTGGCCCTTTATGGCATTGCAAAATAATGAAGATGCAGAAAAAGTCAGGCCGTTGGTGAGAACAAACACCTGTCCATCGAAATGATTTTTTCGTTTAGGCTTAAACGTATGTCGTTCCCAGTAGCCAAAATGATATTTGCCATCTTTCTCCTTATGCGTAACAAAAAGTAATCCCAGGTTGTTGAAAATTCCGGAAGTGATGCGCCTGGTGAAAGGCTTAAAATTTTTACTTATCGCAAACGCTGTGTCTGCTACTTTAAATGAATTTTTGCGCAAATACTTTGTGAGCCGTACATAATTATCTATGTCTCCGCCACCATTTGCCCTTATATCAATAACAAGATGCTGAATATTTTCTTTAGCCATACGGCGAAACGAGCTTCTGAAGAAATGGTGGAGATGTGCTTTTGAAAAAGTATTGATTGTCATTATTGCAGATGACGTGTCAATTACAAGTGATCTTATGTTTTCAAGTTTTTCACGCCGCGTGGATTTTTTTTCTTTTACTCCTGGTACTTCTTTTTTTCTTTTTTTAAGGCTGTCAATCGTAGGGGTAAAAAAAGGCAGCATTACTTTTCTTTCAATTCCTGTACTGTCAAGGTATGAAACGTTATACGTTTTATACAATCCAAAAATATTGCGATGGAAATAAGGGAAACTCGAGCTGAGCCTTATGTAATTCACATTATCTGAATAACCATCTTCTACCATATAATCAAACATATTGCTGGTAAGATCACGGGCCTTCATTCCATTAATGGACTTAATGATCGCTCCACGTTTTATTATCGAATCCTTCCGGTCCAGGTTATTTACCACGAGCATAGTATCACCCCATATTTTGAGGTACAAAGGGAAAGATGGTATCCTTTTGTTTTTGATAAACTTATTCCACCCTTTACTCATACTAAAACTCGTATGGCCGCAGTGGATAGTTGCTGTGAGTGGCGCAATTATTTTCCACCCGAATTGCAATTCAGTCATGGAATCCGTGATGGCATTATACCCTTCATCAAAATAATAATCCATACTGTCTTTCGGTGTGTACCAATACAAAGACGGATGTTTTTCTTCCAATACTTTTCTCAGAAAGGAATAATCTTCCCGCAACTTTTCCGGAGAATATTTTTTATTAGGGCTATAATTTTTAGAAACGGAACAGGAAAAAAGAAACAAAACAAAAATGAAGAGTAAACGGCGCATCATGGTTTGCAAAAATCTTAATAAAATCTATAACGAAAGCCTGTTCTTCAAAATTGGAAAAATATAGGTAGTGTTAAGTTAACTGTATCATGTCACTGCAATTATTTTCCACTAAGCCACCAGGCACACAAAGGTTAATACTTAGTGGTCTTTGTGACTCCGTGGGAAATTGACAATGTATACTTAACATAACAGTGAGCAATTAAGTTAAAAAGCATTCCAGCCCTGCGCTGTAAGTTTATGCTCGCTGCCGCCTTTGGTAATTATTTTTGCGACATCTCTTTTTTCTGTGATGTAGCCAACCACGCTTATTTCATTGTTGTCTTTTATCTTTTCATAATCGCTTTGGGCAACTGTGAAAAGCAGCTCGTAATCCTCTCCGCCACTAAGTGCGCAGGCTGTGGGGTCTAATTCGAGTCTGTATGCAAATTGCCTCGCAATATCATTTACAGGAATTTTTTCTTCATATAAAATACAACCAACATTACTCTGTTTGCAAATGTGCAGGATTTCGCTGCTGAGCCCGTCGCTTATATCAATCATAGATGTAGGTAAAACATTTTCTACAGCAAAAAATTCAATAATATCTTTCCTGGCTTCCGGCTTAAGAATTCTCCCAATGATATAGTCTTGATTTTCGAGGTCAGGCTGCACTCCTTTTGTTTCAAGAAAAATTTTCTTTTCCCGCTCGAGCAATGTCAACCCGAGGAATGCTCCGCCAAGGTCGCCACTCACACAAATCAAATCCCGTTCTTTTGCCCCACTCCTTTTTACAAATTTATCCGGCGCCACTTCTCCTATTGCAGTCACACTTATAATAAATCCTTTTTGCGAAGACGTGGTATCTCCGCCTACCAGGTCTACATTATATTTTTCGCACGCTACATATACCCCATCATAAAATTCGTTAAGTGCTTCGAGGCTAAAGCGGTTGCTAAATGCAACACTCATCGTGATCTGTGACGGAGTCGCATTCATTGCATAAATGTCGCTAAGATTTACAATTACACTTTTATAACCCAGATGTTTTAAAGGCGTATACATCAAGTCGAAGTGTATACCCTCCACAAGCATATCAGTTGACACTACCATTTGCTTACCGAAATGATCGATCACTGCAGCATCATCTCCTACTCCAAGAATTGTTGATGCATTCCTGGTTTCATTATTTTTTGTAAGATGGTCTATAAGTCCAAATTCACCCAGCGTAGATATTTCTGTTCTTTCTTCTGACATAATTTTAAATCTGCTTTTTCAATAAATTGCTCTTTAGCTCAGGCTTCCTTTCACCCATTCTACCAGTTCATCATGTATTAATCCGTTTGTAGCAACTATTCCCGGTTGATAAGGAGAGTACGTTCCGCCCGATAAATCGGTTACTTTACCTCCGGCTTCCTCAACAATTAAAAATCCCGCAGCGCTATCCCAGGCATTGAGTTGGTGCTCGTAAAACCCGTCGAATCTTCCGGCAGCTACCCAGCACAGATCAGTGGCTGCGCTACCAAGTCTACGCACAGGCACACCCTTTTTTATCAATCTTTCAAAAACTTGTATTGGGCCGTTTGGTTGCTCGAGATAGTTATAAGGGAACCCGGTAACAAGGCAGCTTTTCAGAACTTCAGTTTTGTCACTTACCGTTATTTTTTTATCATTCAATGTAGCTCCTTCTCCTCTTTCTGCTAAAAAAAATTCATTCATAATTGGGTTAAAAACAGCACCCATAATCATTTTACCATTATGTTCCAATCCAATACTTACGCAACAGATAGGGATACCATTGGCAAAATTTACCGTGCCGTCAATCGGATCAATGATCCATTTAAACTCACTTTCTGTCACCTTCTCTACACTTTCTTCACTCACGATACCGTGCAATGGAAAAGCTTTCTGTATCACTTCTAGAATTGCTTTGTCAGCTGCATGATCGGCTTCTGTTACCAGGTTGTTGATGCCTTCTTTATTGCTTATCTTAAACTTTCCATTGAAGAATCGTTTCAATTCATTAGCTCCCGCTTCTGTAGCCTTTATGAGTGTTTGCTTGTACATGCGCAAAGGTTATAAATGTTTATTTAATTTTTTGAGATAAATATTTCGGCAAAAATATTCTACACCTCTTGAAAGTTTTTTTGCCGATAATGTATGTGCCCGCATTACTTTGCATGTTTAAAAAACAAAACAAATACATTTGGTTTTTTAATAATTTACCTGTCAGCACTTGCTTCTTTCGGTTATCATAGTAAATTTCAATGTAAAATATTTTCTTGAGCTATGCCTGTGTTCTGTTGTGAAGGCAATGGAAAATATCGATGGAGAAATCTTTGTAGTTGATAATAATTCCACTGATGGAAGCCGTGATTTTTTTCTCGATAAATTCAGCGAGGTCAACTTTATCTGGAATCATGACAACGAAGGCTTTGCAAAGGCAAATAATAAAGCTTTAGAAAAAGCCTCAGGAGAGTATATTTTGTTCCTGAATCCGGATACCTTTTTACCCGAAGATTGCTTTAAAAAAAGTATTGATTTTATTCGCTCTAAAAAAAATGAGGCGGCGATTGGTTTAAAAATGCTTGACGGCTCCGGTAAATTTTTGAAAGAAAGCAAGCGTGCCTTTCCTTCGCCAATGACTTCTTTATTTAAGCTTTCAGGTTTATCCAGGACGTTTCCTAACTCCAGGTTTTTTGCAAAATACCATCTGGGCCATCTTGACAAAGATGAAATTCACGAAGTAGATGTTTTAGCTGGCGCTTATATGATGGTGCCGAAAACGATTCTCGATAAGGTTGGTTCTTTTGATGAAAGCTTTTTTATGTATGGCGAAGATATTGATCTTAGTTACCGCATTCAAAGGGCTGGGTTTAAAAATTATTATTTCGCCGATAGCACAATTATCCATTTTAAGGGTGAAAGCACTAAGAAGGGAAGCCTGAATTATGTGAGAATGTTTTACAAGGCCATGAGTGTTTTCGTTCACAAACACTATGGCGGCAACAAAGCAGGCACTTTTAACTTCCTGATACATGTTGCTATTTATCTCCGTGCGGCGTTATCAGCAGGTTCGCAGTTTTTGAAATGGGTTGGCCTTAAATTTATAGACGCTGCAACGATCCTTACGAGTTTCTGGTTTGTGAAATTTCTCTGGAGCAACTTCGTAAAGCGCGATGTGAATTACTCTCAAAACATGCTGCTGATCGCTTTTCCGGCATTTACAATTATTTTTCTTGCCGCCTCTTATTTTGCAGGATTATATGATAACGGCTATAAGCAATCGAGGCTAAACCGATCGACTCTTACAGCTATTTTAGTTATACTCTCTGTATACTCGCTCTTACCCGAAAGCCTTCGGTTCTCGCGGGGCATTTTATTTTTTGGGTCGGTGCTTGCTTTTATTTGTATGAGCTTTATAAGACTGTTACTGCTCAAATGGAAAATCATCGAAAATGCGGGGGCAAAATATGAAACGAATGAAACGATCATTGCGGGAACTGAGCACGAGTTCGATGAAGTGGTCTCTTTACTCGAAAAAGCCGGAATGCAGGAAAGGATTTTGGGGCGAATAGAAACTTCCGCCACCGGTGAAAGTAAGGTTATAGGTAAGCTGGATGATCTTGCGCTTCTTTTAAAGCGCTATCCCGTAAAAGAGATCATCTTTTGTGAGGGCTCACTTTCTTTTAAAAAAATAATTGAGTCCATCTCTATTACCGACAGGAAGATGCGGATTAATATCTACACGCCATGCTCGCGTACTTTGCTGGGAAGTGAAAACAAAAATATAGCAGGTAAGTTTCTTTCGGGTGAGCCCGCTTACCGGCTTGGTTTCCCGGTACAACGGCGGAACAAGACATTATCAGATATTATCCTTGCATTATTTTTCCTGCTAACCTTTCCTTTCCATTTTATTTTTAAAAAAAACCCTTTGCAATTTTTTTCAAATGTTTTCCAGGTGTTGTTCCGCTCTAAAACATGGATAGGATATGCGCTCGAAGAAAAAGATTTGCCACCAATAAAAAAAGGTATTCTTACCAGTACCGGGCTTCCGGAATCGCTGAATACTTTATCGCCAAAGAACCTGCGTGCAGCCGATATATTGTATGCAAAGGGATTTCATTATCTTAAAGACTTACAACTTGTGTGGTATAATTATAAACTTTTATCATAACCGGTTATCATTTCCATAGAGTTGAGAAAAGGTTTACTCCACCTGTTAAGTGTTAACAGGAACTATAAATGGAATATTTCCGCTAAGTATTTCCGAAATTCGCGTTTCAAAAGAATTCATTTATCGAATGGCATATAATAATTACAGACCGTCCCAAAGAACAACTCCGGTAGTATTAAATCTTATTATTATAAACGCAATTTTTTTTGTAGCTCAGATAGTGTTGGACGATAGTTTGCACATTACAAATTATCTTGCGTTATATCCTTATGACAGCGGCTACTTCAAGCCCTATCAATTGGTAACCCACATGTTTTTACATGGAGGATTCTTACATATTCTATTCAATATGTATGCCCTTTGGCTTTTTGGAACTGTTTTGGAACGCGTATGGGGAGCTCAAAAGTTTTTAATCTTTTATATGGTTTGTGGACTCGCCGCGGGGGTTGCTCAAATGTTTTTATCGCACGGAATTATTCCAGCTTTAGGAGCTTCAGGTGCAATTATGGGCTTGCTTGCAGGATTTGCGTATACATTTCCGAATACTGAATTTTTTATTATTCCCTTCCCTTTCCCAATAAAGGCAAAATATATGGCAGCCATATATGCAGCCATTGACCTGTTTGGTGGTTTCCAGTCGGGCGCCGGCGATGGCATCGCCCACTTTGCTCACCTCGGGGGACTTATAATGGGGTTAATACTTGTTATCACCTGGAACAAAACAGATAAAAAAACCTTTTACTAAATTTTTTTTTGGAACAATTTTCCTGCATAGTTTTTGGTAATTTTAATAACTGTTTCTTTTAAAAATTGTTATAGGGTTATGGGTGAGTCTGAAAGATATATTGATCGCCGTTTTAAAAAGATAAGCCTTGGGGAAGATAATAATGCCCTGATGGCACTTATAGCGATCAATGGTGTGGCCTTTCTTATACTTGGCCTTATACAGGTTATTTATTACATGATCCAGGCATCGCCTACTGCTTTTTCAACTGAAGTGCTTCCGTGGTTTGTAATGCCTGCAAGTCTTTCTCACCTGGTAAGAGTACCGTGGACGCTTGGCTTAAGCATGTTTATTCATACAGGCATCATTCTCACTTTTACCAATATGTTATGGCTGTGGGCTTTTGGATCTATTTTCCAGGAAATCGCCGGAAACAATAAAGTGATTCCCGTTTATATATATGGAGGGCTTGCGGGTGCGTTGGTTTTTATTGCCGCCAATTATGCTATTTCGCCTTTGCGTGGTTCTATTGGATCTTCAACCTTAGAAGGCGCTAATGCTTCCATAATGGCAATAGCAGTGGCAACTACAGCATTAGCTCCTGATTATCGTTTTTTTAGGATGTTGAGTGGGGGTATCCCTATCTGGGTGCTCACGCTGTTATTTATCGTCATAGATTTTGCAGGGATCGGGAGTGGTGGTGCTGCTTACCACCTTGCTCACCTTGCAGGAGGTGCTGCCGGTTTTGCATTTATAGTTTTGCTTCGTAAAGGACATGACCTTTCTGCGTGGATGAATAAATTTTATTATTGGTTTATGAATCTTTTTAACCCTGACAGAAAGCTGGTTACCGTGCAGGCCACGAAAGAAAAAATGTTCTATAAAACAGGTATCCAAAAACCTTTTGTAAAACGTTCGATTGTAACACAACAGCGCATTGACGAGATACTCGATAAGATAAACCAAAAGGGTTATCATTTGCTTTCGGAAGAAGAGAAAAGCATTTTGAAAAGGGCCAGCGAAACAGAGTTCTGATTTTTTTGTAGTTTTCCTACTAATACATACCAAAACGCTTATCCTTAATGGCGAAGCCGCTGCGCACATTAACCAAAAAGATTCTTATTGCCGTTAATATACTTATTGCACTACTGTTTATAGCCGGTGCAAGTGTTCAATTTTTTAATCCGGCACATTGGTGGTTCCTCGGTTTATTTGCCTTTGCGTTTCCTTATTTGCTGCTTTTCTTAATTTTATTTGCCGCATTCTGGCTGTTTGCAAAACCTGGGTGGGCCAGCATTTCAATTCTTACTATAATAGCCGGGTGGCCGGCAGTGACCACCATCTTTGCGACAAATTTTTCGTCAAGCTTTCACGTTGAAAAAGATTCAGGTAGTATCCGGATCATGAGCTGGAATATTGAACAACTCAACATACAACATTACAAAGACAAGCCCTGGATAAAAGACCAGATGCTTGATCTTATCAATTTTTACGATCCTGATATTGCCTGTTTCCAGGAAGCGGTTTTCGGTGACAAGAAAAAAAGCATCAACAACTTTCCCCAAATTATGGGCAAGTTGAAATTCAGTGACTATTTCTATTCTTATTCATTAAAAGATGACTTTGACAGCTATCATCATTTTGGAATAATTATTTTTTCAAAATTCCCCGTGATCGCCAAACAAACTTTTATAAACTATCCTAACGATTACAATTCTACGTTTCAATCAATAGACATAATAGCTGCCAATGATACCCTTAGAATTTTCAATCTGCATTTGCAATCACTCAAATTTTCAAAGGAAAACTTAAGCTATCTCGATAAAGCAGGCTTAAAAAGTGACAGTAACATAACCGAATCAAAAAGTATCATTTCAAAAATGAAAACAGGCTTTGTAAAAAGATCAATACAGGCCAACTTTATTAAAGATGAAATTAATCAAAGCCCTTACCCTGTAATTGTTTGCGGCGATTTTAATGATGTGCCGAATTCTTATGCATACGAGACCATCAGTCATGGGTTGCAGGATGCCTTTGTGAAAAAAGGAATGGGCATTTCAAGAACTTTTAGTGCCATATCCCCTACGCTGCGAATTGATAATATTTTTGCAGATAAGCGGTTTAACGTAACACAATTTGTAAGGGTTAAAAAACTATTCAGCGATCATTTCCCAATCGTAGCAGATGTAAGCTTAAAGTGAAGGCAGAAGAGAAATAGTATTTATCTTTGAAGCCATGACGCCCAATTTATCAACTTCGCTTTTCTGCTTTAATTGTTGCCGTTCAGGCACACAATAATACATTTGCTCATTTTTATTTATTTCGCTTTTGGTTTTATTAATTAAGATTTATGCCACTCAAAATATATAATTCTCTTTCAAGGCAAAAAGAAGAGTTTGTGCCGATAACACCTGGTCTTGTAGGAATGTATGTGTGCGGACCTACGGTAAGCGGCGAAAGCCACCTTGGTCACGCCCGGGGTTTTACCACTTTTGATGTTGTGTACCGCTACCTTTTATCCCTTGGATATAAGGTACGCTATGTGCGCAACATTACTGATGCCGGCCATTTTGAGGAAGAAGGCCGTGAGGCCGAAGATAAAATCTCCAAAAAAGCAATTCTTGAAAAAGTAGAACCAATGGAACTGGTACAGAAATATACCAACCTGTTTCATTGGGCAATGAAACAATTAAATAACCTGGAACCGAGCATTGAGCCTACCGCAACAGGCCATATTGTAGAACAGATAAATATGATCGAACAATTGCTGGATGCTGGTTATGCCTATGAAATAAACGGCTCAGTTTATTTTGATGTAAAAAAATATTCCGCCGGGCACGATTACGGAAAATTGAGCGGTCGTATTGTAGAAGATCTGCTGGAAACCACAAGGACACTTGAGGGGCAGGATGAGAAACGTGACAAGGCGGATTTTGCGCTATGGAAGTCGGCACCACCTGAACACATTATGCGCTGGAGAAGTCCATGGGGTGATGGTTTCCCGGGATGGCATATCGAGTGCTCCGCAATGGCCACTAAATATCTGGGAGCCCGTTTCGATATTCATGGAGGAGGAATGGACCTGCTTTTTCCCCATCACGAAAGTGAAATTGCGCAGAGCACTATTTGCAATCATATACAACCGGCCAAGTACTGGATGCATAACAATATGATCACGGTAAATGGCAAAAAAATGGGCAAGAGCTATAACAACCAGATCAAGTTGACGGAAATGTTCAGCGGTGATCACCATTTATTAACGCAGGCTTTTCATCCAATGGCCATCCGGTTTTTTATTTTACAAACTCAATACAGAAGTACTCTTGATTTCAGCAGTGAAGCGCTTGTAGCATCAGAGAAAGGCTTAAAGAGATTATGGGAAGGTTTTAATACTTTAAAAGGGTTTGCAGTCAACTCTGAATGGGATGCAACAGATAATGAGCTCGACAAAAAGATTAATGATTTTATAAACGAGTTTGACGAGTTTATGAACGATGATTTCAATACGGCGAAGGTGCTTGCAAATATGTTTGAAATCGTGCCCGTAATTAATTCATTAAAGGACAAGCTTATCGATTTGCAATCTCTTTCTTCGGCTACACTTAACCGTTTGAAAGATTCTTTCGCGGTTTATCTGCAGGATATTTTTGGCCTAAAGGACATGTCAGAACAAAATGATATGCTTTCAGGAGTCATGAAATTGCTTGTTGATATAAGGAAAGAAGCCAAATCAAAAAAAGATTTTGTTACATCAGACAAGATACGGAAGCAGCTTGCCGAACTTGGAATAAATATGAAAGATGAAAAAGATGGTACAATAAGCTGGGGTGTTTAACACTATTTGCCTCTATATTTTTTACAAATAATTCTACTATTTTAAATGCAACATCTTGAGTATTTATCAAAAGACAAAAGATTAAAAAAGATCATCGATCTTCAGGAACCTTACATACTTGAGCTGGGAAAAAAAATTTACCTGCAGTTAACCTACTCTATTCTTAGCCAGCAACTGAGCACCAAAGTTGCAAAAGTACTGAGGCACAGGTTCCTGCACTTGTACGGAGATAAAGAACCCACGCCACAACAGATTCTTGATACGCCGGCCACTGTCTTTAGAAGTCTTGGTTTTTCAAATGCTAAAGCATCTTATGTCCATAATGTTTCCCGCTTTTTTATAGAAAATAAAATAACAGATGCTGCTTTACATAAGATGAGCAATGAAGAAGTGCTGGACTTACTTACTCAAATAAAAGGCGTTGGGAAATGGACTGTGGAAATGATATTAATGTTTACTCTCGGACGTGAAGACATTTTTGCAATAGACGATCTCGGCCTTAAGCAAAGCGTGATCAAATTGTACAAGATAAAAGAAACGGATCCAAAACTTTTAAGGGAAAAGATCCTAAAAATTTCCAGTAAATGGTCACCTTACAGAACTTATGCAAGCAGGTATTTATGGGGCTGGAAAGATGCCTGATATCATTTTTTCCTTACCAAAGGATTATTGGTACCATTCACCAAATTGTCAACAACAACAAAGTTAGGAAGTTTCGAAAAGAATTGTGTGAGGGTTTTACACCCATAAGCTCTTACATCAAAGCTCGGATCCAGCTTACGCAAATTGATCCCAAGATTTGAAATATATGCTTCATTGCTTTCATTAATGCTCATATCATACGCTTTGCTTATGAGCTTAGCATTCGACTGGCTTTTCGGATTTAACTTTTTTTCAGTTTCTTTTTTCTCTTGTTTCTCAGCTTTAGGTTCAAGATTTTCAACGTAGGTAAAAATTTCGCAAGACTTTACAAAAGCACCGGGTGTTTTTTGCTCACCAATACCCATTACGAATATCCCGCTTTCTCTTATTCTTTTTGCTAGGCCGGTATAATCACTATCGCTTGATACAATACAAAAGCCATCCACGAGTTTAGCGTGCAGAATATCCATAGCATCAATGATCAGGGCGCTATCGGTGGAATTTTTTCCGGTAGTATAGGAAAATTTTTGAATGGGGTTGAAAGCCATTTCATTTAACTGGCTCTTCCAGTGATTCATGTGCTGTGTTGTCCAATCCCCATACACACGGCGTATCGTAACCTTTCCATATTTTGAAGCTTCCTCCAGTATGTATTCCATTATTTTAGACTGTGCATTATCGCCATCTACAAGCAAAGCGATTCGTAGGTTCTTTGAATCCATATTTAATTATTCGTGCAAAATTATGATTAAAAGAATAAAGCCATAGTTTACGGGCTGTCTGGCGATCTTAAATCATCACGAGAACAATGTGAAGTGTTTTTATACTCTTAATCTTTTATCTTTGGCACTATCAAATTTTTCATATGAAATTTATCGTTTCCTCTACGCAATTGTTAAAACATCTTCAGCAGATAAGCGGTGTGATCAATGCCAATACAGTATTGCCGATACTTGAAGATTTTTTATTCGAGATTGAAAAAAACAAACTTACTGTGGTGGCAACAGACCTGGAAACTGTAATGAAAATTCACATGGATATTGAGGCAAAGGATAACGGAAAAGTTTGTATTCCTGCTAAAATATTATTGGACTCTCTTAAGAATATTCCCGAGCAACCGCTTACGTTTAATATTGATAAAAATTTTGGTGTGGAAATAACCAGTGACAATGGTAAGTATAAAGTGATGGGTGAAAATCCAGACAATTTTCCGAAGGAGCCTATTGCGGATTCTGCCACTTCTTTTACAATCCCGTCTTCAGCGTTGTCGACTGCTATCAATAAATGTTTATTTGCCGTGAGCAACGATGATCTGCGTCCCGCTATGACAGGTGTATTTTTTGAGCTTACGGAGAAATCACTTACGTGTGTTGCGACCGATGCGCACAGGCTTGTTCGTTTTTCAAGACTCGATGTTTCCTGCCCTAAGAAGGACACATTTATCGTTCCTAAAAAACCGCTCAATCTGCTTAAGAGCGTCCTCCCGTCTAATAGCGACGAATTGGAAGTTTCTTATAACAGCAATCATCTTTTTGTGAAACACGGAGGTACCGAACTGGTCTGCAGATTGATCGATGCCCGCTTTCCTGATTACAAAGTGGTCATACCTTCGGATAATCCGTATAAGCTTACGGTAAACAAAAATGACTTTCAAAACGCATTGCGCAGGGTAAGTGTGTTTAGTAATAAGAGTACTAACCAGGTCGCTCTTACCATTAGCGGAAGTGAGCTGCAATTGGCCGCTCAGGATGTGGATTTTAGTTTTGAAGGTAATGAACGCATGACCTGCCAGTATGATGGAGAAGATCTGCAAATAGCTTTCAATGCAAAATTTTTAATAGAAATGCTTACCGCCGCTGATACTGACGAAGTGACGATAGAATTAAGCACCCCTACAAAAGCGGGAATTATCAAGCCAACGGAAAAAGAAGAAAACGAAGAGCTACTGATGTTGGTAATGCCGCTTATGCTGAATAGTTAATTATCACTTCCCATCTCTTTTTTGGTATAAGTAGTTGTGAGGATGCCCCCTTATATGCATTAGTTCCGCGCCAATCACCACTGAAAGTATTTCGTTATTTTTAGGGCTTATCACCAAAACTATAATCATGTTATTGATCATTATTGGGATCCTTTTAATAGGCTTCACGGGTGTAATCATAAAAAACAATCCTTTACTTGGCAGGTATAGAAATGTTGGCAGGCTAATCGGGCTTGCATTTATTATTCTCGGTGTATTGACAGCTTGTATTGTGCAGATCAATGTAGGCGAGGCTGGAGTAAAAGTTTTATTCGGTAAGGTTCAAAAAGATGTTTTGAATAGCGGGCTTCATTTCATTAACCCTCTTTTAAATGTGCAAAGGATTGATATTAAAACACAGAATTATACCATGAGTGGCGTGAACGATGAGGGAGAAAAAAGTGGTGATGATGCCATTAAGGTTCTTGCAAGTGATGGGCTTGAGGTTACTATTGATCTTACGGTGCTGTACCGCGTTATTGCAAGTGAAACCCCAAAGTTGCTGAGTGAGACCGGTATTGATTATAAAGATAAAATTGTACGACCACTTACACGAACCAAGATCCGTGATAATGCTGTGTACTACCAGGCTATTGAATTGTTCAGCAACAGGAGAGATGAATTTCAGCAGAGAATTTATAAAAGTATTGAGTCCAATTTTAAAGAGCGTGGCCTGCTGCTGGAGCAATTGCTTATAAGAAATATAACCCTGCCAAATTCTGTAAAGGCTTCTATTGAATCAAAAATAAATGCTGAACAAGATGCTAAAAAAATGGAATTTGTTTTGCAGAAAGAACGGCAGGAAGCCGAAAGAAAAAGGGTAGAGGCTCAGGGTATTTCAGATTATCAAAGAATCATTAACACGGGTCTTACTGATCAACAACTTCAGTACGAACAAATACAGGCAATTAAAGAACTTGCGCTAAGTCAAAATGCTAAAATCGTGATGATGGGAAAAGGAAATACTCCGGTAATAATTGATGGCAAATGAAAATAGAACAAAGGAAAAAATGGAATTAGCTGTAGTACGTACTTTCAATAATTATTTTTCTGCGAACATCTTATTAACTAAGCTGCAGGATGCTGGCATTCGATGCTATCTTAAGGACGAATATACCGTCACTATGGATCCACTTCTTACCAATGCAGTTGGTGGAATCAAATTGGTGATTGACAAAAAAGATTCAGAGGAAGTGATGTCGCTTATGAAACATTTTGATGAAGAATACAGGCGCAATGCTGTATGTCCTAAATGCGGCTCGCACGAAATTGATCTTGTGCCAAAAAGATCTCCTGCAAATATGATCACTGCAATCTTAAGTTGGTTGTTTTCCGATTATGCCGTTTCTGCTGAAAATGTTTACCAGTGCGGTGTCTGTGGCTTTGAAAGTGCTTCTTTGCCAGAGCCCCTTCAAAATGATCTATCTATTTATTATCCCGGCGATTTAAATTAAGTTTTCAAATGAAAACAATTGCACTTATACCCGCCCGTTATGCAGCCACAAGATTTCCCGCAAAACTTATGCAAGTTCTTGGTGATAAAACCGTGATAAGACATACTTATGAAAATACAAAAGCGACTTTATTGTTTGATGAAGTGATCGTGGTAACCGATAGTGATATTATCCTAAATGAAATTGTTCAAAACGGCGGCTACGCTATCATGAGCAAAGAAGAGCATGCCAGTGGCAGCGATCGTATAGCAGAGGCCGCTGCAGATATCGATGTAGAAATAATTATCAATGTGCAGGGCGATGAGCCCTTTGTAAAAAAAGAAGTTCTTGCAGGGCTTATTGATATTTTCAAAAATGATTTGCACAACCGCATCCAGGTTGCATCTCCGATGTACGAAATAAATGATGAAGCTGTTATCACAAATACCAACGCGGTAAAAGTTGTGGTTGATAAAAATTTGAATGCACTTATGTTTAGCAGAAGTGTTATTCCTTTTCCTCGTGATAAAACGGCGGAGACAAAATATTATAAGCACATTGGCATTTATGCATTCAGAAAAAAAGCATTGATGGATTTTATTCATTGGCCAATGACGCCGCTTGAGGCAACAGAGAAAATAGAATGCCTGCGCTATCTTGAAAATGGTATGAAAATAAAAATGTTACTTACTAATGAGGCGCCGATCTCCATCGATACTTTCGAAGACCTTGAGAAAGCAAAGAAACTTTTATAACTTTTTTAAAAGTTGATTTGCTTAATATTGTAGCTTTTCAGTTCAGCTAAAATTTGCTCATGCTTTCACGTCTCAGTTTCTTTTATTTTTTTTCATCTTGCTTTATACTGGTTTTATGCTCTTGTAATCCCAAAGACCGTCTTGAAATTGAAAAGTCTGCATCAGCATTCGATATAAAACAGGGAGAAGCCTCTATTCACCAAAGCAATGAAAACATTATGAATGCCTTCAAGGCTGGCGATTCCGCTGGTGTTGCAAATAGTTTTGCGGTTGATGGCAAAATGATGGGCGCTCATGCTCCTGCAGTTGTTGGCCGGGATGCCATCAGGCATTACATATCATCAACAATGAACAGGGGAATGAAAAATTTTGAGATCAATACCATAAAGATATGGGGCGATAGCAGTCTTCTTGCTGAAGAGGGCACTTACAATTTTAGCGATAGCACAGAAAAGCCCATTGATCATGGAAAGTATATTGTATTATGGATTCCCGAATCCGGTAATTGGAAAATGTTTCGCGATATATGGACCACAGACATACCAGATTCTTCTGCGTTGAAACCTGCAACCGAATAGCGTCGATTGCCGGGTCATAATTACTTTTCTCTTTTTTCGTTTTTATTTATAATCATTTACTTTATTTTTATTTGAGGTAACATTGCTTTATTCACCTGGATTTTTTTGTTTATGAGACGGCCTAAAGATTATTTATCCCTTATCAATCCTTTCGACGTTGTGCGGACCAAAAAGGTTTTGCAGGTAAATCCTACTGTTCAAACTTTTAGAAAGGATGCAGAAAAAACAAGGATTTTCGTTTACGATTATAATAAAGAAACCATTAATTCGGTGGAACTAAAAGTTCCGGAAGAAAGCTTTAACTATATCGATACGCACAATGTAAGCTGGATCAATATTGACGGCTTACGAAAAAAAGATGTTGAAAATATGTGCGGGCATTTCCAGGTGCACCCGCTGATAGCAGAAGACATCTTAAGCATGGATCAAAGGCCAAAGATGGATGAAATAGACGGTGTGCTCTATTGCCTGCTTAATATGCTTTTCTATAATGAACGGGAAAAGTCAGTGGAGACAGAACAAATAAGCATCGTGCTAGGCGGCAATTTTGTGCTCAGTTTCCAGGAAGATCCTTCAAAAGATGTCTTCAATCCTTTACGTGAAAGATTAAAAATAAGAGTAACAAAACTTCGCCAGAACGGACCGGATTTTCTCTTTTATTCACTCATTGATATGATCGTGGACAATTATTATATCGTAATGGAAAAGCTTGGGGAAAATATTGAAATGCTTGAAGAAGAGATTATACGCAAAAGTGATACACGAGCCCTGGCACGTATTAATATGCTCCGTAAAGAAATGATCGTTTTAAAAAGAAGTGTGGGACCAGTAAGAGAGCTTGTAAACGGCATTCTAAGGAGCGAGAGTGAATTGATTGACGAAAAAACTGAAAAATATTTTAAGGATGTTTACGACCACATCGTACAGGCGAATGACCTTGCAGAAAGCTATCGCGATATGATGATTAACCTCCAGGACCTTTACCTGAGTAATGTAAACCTGAAGATGAACGAAGTGATGAAGGTGATGGCGATCGTAACTTGCCTTCTTGCGCCGGCGACAGTTATTGGTGGCATTTTCGGGATGAACTTCGAAAAAATACCGTGGTTACACAACACCTATGGCTTTGCGATAGCGGTAGGCCTTATGCTCATTATACCAATCTATATGGTTTTTCTTTTTAGGAAAAAGGGTTGGTTCTAATGTTATTTTGCTAACCTTTTGTTTCAGAAATTTTTACTTCTTTATAAATGGGAACGGTGCTGCATGGCTCACCATACATTATGCTCCTGGCTACAGGCCTCAGTATTTTCGTTATTTCTACATAGGCTGTCTCAGGAATTTTTTTCTCTCCACACCCCTTTACTACTATTCTCTTTCCGGAAAATTCTGCAGGATCAAGTTTCCACAAATTTTTTAGAAAGAGCAAATCATTTAACGTAGTCTCATTCCCAAAAACTATTTCCTTTGCAAAAGGTTCGAGGTAAGATGCGGCAAGCATATATGCCCACACGGGAATGATAGCATCTGCACTGCAAGTAATACCTACATTTTTATCCTTATAACTTGAAAAATCGAGATTCTTAAGTGCTTCCCTGTAATCTTTTTCTTTTAGAACAAGCTCCATGAATAAATGATCTTTAAGATCAAATATTTTCAGCTCTCCCTCGGGGTAAAACCTTTCTAGGTCAATAGTAACGAGAGCGCTTTGTGCTACTTTATTTACAATTAGGTCTTGCATATTATTAATATTGGTACAAAGTTACTAATACATTTTCTGAGTGCTAAATAGCATGAAAACAAAGCGCCATCTTTTTAGATGGCGCCCGGCTATTTGTTATCTAAAATATTTTTTAAAAAAACTTGCTCCTGCTGTCCTTTATATTCGCCATTTTTTTGAGGGCATTAAAGGATTGACCCATTGCAGATTGTAGCGCTCTCGATTCCTCGCTGCTTCTTTGCTGGGCAGCCATTTCCGGGGCTAATGCAGGCTTGGCAGAAATACTATTAACCTTTATAACAAACACCCCTGTATTTCCGGCAATGGGAGGTGAAACTTTTGTTTGATAAGCTTTATTAAAGGCGGCGGCGGCAACTTTTGGCTCACTACCTACACCGTTTATAATTTGAGCGTCAAATGTAAGGGTAGAATCTGTGCCCGTATTTAATACCTGTAGGTTATAA
>JBDTVF010000028.1:0-21584 GCA_040007325.1 Ginsengibacter sp.
TTATAAGATCCGTTCTTCAATAGTCAAAAGCATGCCATCACAGGATCATCACGATAATCAGCATACTGAAAGTCAGGCAGTTTTTGCATTGTATCTTTATTGATACAGATTATTTACGCTTTCAATACAAGATTTTACCCGTTGTGCATGAGGGCAACACCAGAGGCTTAGCAATACCTGCCTGCAACCATCAGGACGGCAAGTCGCCTAAACCTTCGCCTTCTAATTTACTTTGCAGGATTTCCAATTCGCGTTTCCTGGCTTTGTAAATGTTATGCTCCCATCTTGCACCGTATATAGCAAAAGCAAAAAGAATTACTATTGCCACAAGTGACCAAACTGGTTTACCACCCTCCCAAAGTCCAAGCAGGCATAGTACTCCAATTGGTAAAATGTTCCATCGACCTACCTGGGATAGTCGTACTTGGTAGTTTGCCACTGAAATAGCATGAGAAAGATCTCCAAGCATCGACTTGTCGAAACGATGGCTGCCTTTTATTCTTCGGATCCTGCTTACTATCATGTACAAGGCACTAAGAAACATCCATGCAGACAAGATGTACATAGATGTATTTACATGTTGCTTTGAAAGGTTTACTCCAATAACGAATAATCCGGCACCGGCATTTACGATGATCAGAAGCAATTCGCTGGTATTAGTAATATGGTAAGCCTTTTTCTTTTTCGACATGATACGGTTATGCAATGCTTTTTCATTGATGCCATAAAGCGGCTCATTATTTTGTGCGTCCCATATTTTTTTCATTTCATCAAATTCCATGGTGAACATATTTTTTTGATTTTGTGATGAGATATTTTTTTATCCGGTTAATCTTCACACCAACGTTTGATTCGGTGATGCCTAATATGCCCGCCATTTCTTTATAGCTGAAACCATCCAGCATTAACAAAGCAACGGAACGATCAATTTCATCTAATTGGTGAATTTCTTCGTAAAGCCATGCTAGCCGTTCATCAATTACAGATCCGCTGTCCTTTAATACGATCTCGACATTGTCGAGCGGTTCTGACTGGTAATGCTTTTGTTCTTTTCTTACCCATTTGATGGCTGTGTTGAGTGAAATGCGATAGACCCATGTACTGGTAGATGACTCTTTCCTGAATGTTGGAATTGAATGCCATAACTGTATGGTGATCTCCTGGAAAAGATCGTTCTGATCCGCAGCTGACAATGCATAAGCCTTCACAATTTTAAAGATTAATGCTTTGTATTTGTCAAGCCAATCCTCGAAAATTTGCTTCTGTTCATTTTTGTTCAAAGCAATGATTGTTTTCTTTATTAGTACCAATAAATGGATAAATTCTTACAAGAGGTAAAAGAATAAAAAAAAATAGATAAAAAGCCCTCGCCGTTTAAACTTTCTGTTGAAGTTTTTTTAGATTGTTTTCTTCCTTTGTTCTGGACATTGACTTTCTTTTATTTTGGGCGTCTTTCTTTTAAGCGTCGCATTTCGTCGCCTGATTTGAAATATAGCCTGATAGAATAATACTTTCGTTTAGCGGTTAGTATCTTGCAGAAATAAATCATCACAACAGATTAACAGATTTACATGAATCGAATAGTTTTTATTACCGGTGCTACATCAGGGATTGGAAAGCAGTGTGCTCAAAAATTTGCGGCTGATGGCGACGCCATAATTATCAATGGCAGGAGAGGTGAAAGGCTCGAGCACCTCAAAGCTTTGCTTGAGCAAAATTATAAGGCGAAGGTATTTTGCCTGGAGTTTGATGTGCGTGATAGAAAAGCTGTTGTTGAAAAAATTGATTCACTTCCCTCAGACTGGAAAAGTATCGACATCCTCATTAATAATGCAGGGCTGGCGCTAGGTCGGGATTTTTTTGACGATGCTGATCTCGACGATTGGGATACGATGATGGACACCAATGTAAACGGGCTTCTTTATGTAAGCAAGGCGGTACTGCCTTTTATGATAAAAAGAAAAAGTGGTCATATAATCAATCTCGGTTCCGTGGCCGGCGATGATATGTATGAAAGAGGTAATGTTTATTGTGCAAGCAAAGCTGCAGTTGACGTCATAAGCCGCACCATGCGTATCGACCTGCTAAGGCACAAGATAAAAGTCACTAATATAAAACCAGGAGCCGCCGAAACTGAATTCTCGCTCGTACGTTTTAAAGGCAATGTCGATGCCGCTTCTAAGGTATATAATGGGTTTAAGCCGTTAAGTGCTGATGATATAGCGAATGTTATATTTTTTGCAGCATCTACGCCGCCTGAAGTTTGTATTAATGAACTCGTCATTACCTCCACTTCCCAGGCCGATGGAATCTTCATAAACCGCGGTGGGTAAGAATTTTGCGGCAATATTGTTGCACGAATTCCGTTACCGATACATGGCTATTTGTTGAAAATAATGGAACAATTTCTAATAAAAAATTGTTCCAACCACTTTTACAAATCAGCTATATTTTGTAATATTGTTTATCCACGTTCCGAATACCCAAAGAAACCTAATGAAAAGCCTTTTCCCAATTGCAATCCTATTAATCTTTTTCCAATTAAGTGTTAATGGCCAGGAAGTTATCCGCCAGGTTTCATGTTTTGATTCCACTTTAAAAAAGGAAGCAGATAGTTTAAAAGCTGGTTTTTATAAACAGGGGTTCGTAGTTGTGCGGGAAGCAACGATGACGATGGAGAGTGAGTACGAGATGCCGGTGATCGTTCCACTTAATGAAGGGAGTTTGTACCAGTTTGTCTTTATTGGTGATCTTTCTTCCAAAGTATACGAGGTAAGAATGTATGATTATAATGAGAGGCGGGTTTTTTACCAAAAGAATTATGGTGATGATGAGAATGGAAACATTATCAGCTATCCTTACATTCCTAAATTCACAGAGTACCATATGATCAAGCCGGTACAGGTGAATAAATTAAAAAAGAAAAATGTTTGCGGATATATAATTATGTTCAAAAAAGTAAGATAGTTTTTTGTATGCTTGTTGATAACTTAACCCGGGGCCTGATTAACCCCGGGTTTTTTTGTAAATGCCAAACTAACATCCGTAGTAAACTTGCCGATAATCATGACCTATACGCCGTTTCGGCAAGATGAAACATATTGTGTTTGTGGATATTTAAGGGAGCATCTTAAGGAAAGTTGGAGATTGTAGACAAAAACGCTGCTATCCCTTTACCAGTGTGAATATTTTAAATGAATTCAAGAGTTGCCCGTAGTATAATCCGGGAATATTTTATTTCACAACAAAGGGTATTAAGAATAATTTCAAGAGTACCCCTCTCTTGGAAGAGACAGGCAATTCTATAGCTGAAGGATTTTTTTGCTGAAACAATATTAGAAAACATAAAATTAAGAGAAGTAAATAGTACAACGCTTATGACAGGGAAAGGTTTATACTCACAACAATTCGAACACGACTCTTGCGGTATTGGCTTTGTTGCTAATATAAAGCGCAATAAAAGCCACCAGATAATTTCGGATGCTTTAACCATTCTCGAAAATATGGAACATCGCGGGGCATGCGGCTGTGAGAATAACACCGGTGATGGTGCAGGCATACTTATCCAGACCCCACATGAATTTTTCTTTGACGAATGCATAAAGCTTGGAATCCATTTACCCCCGTATAGCCGCTATGGAGTAGGCGTTTTATTTTTCCCGAAAGACATAAGGTTGAGAGAAGAGTGCCGTGATATATTTAACAGGTGTTCAGAAACGCTGGGGCTTGAAATCCTTGGCTACAGGAAGGTACCTGTGAATACGCATGATATCGGGTTAACAGCATTATCGGTGGAGCCTGAAATAGAGCAGGTGTTTATTGCGTGCCCTGATCATATTAATAAGCCAGATGAATTTGAGCGGAAGCTATTTGTTCTAAGAAACTATTGTGCCCAGACTATTCATAATACTGTAAGAAAGGATGCAATAGGTTTTTATATTGCTTCCCTTTCATATAAAACAGTTATCTATAAAGGGCAGCTTACGAGCCTGCAGGTACGCGGCTATTTCCCGGATCTTGGTAATAAAAAAATTGTATCTGCATTCGGATTAATTCATTCGCGTTTTGCTACAAATACGTTCCCGTCATGGAGGCTTGCTCAGCCATTCAGGTATATTGCTCACAATGGTGAGATCAACACATTGCAAGGTAACCTTAACTGGTTGCGCACAAGCGAAAAAGGGTTTGTATCAAAATATTTTACGAAGGAGGAAATGGATATGCTGTTGCCGGTTGTAGAAGAAGGACAATCAGATTCTGCCAGCCTCGACAATATCATCGAGCTTCTCGCTCTTTGCGGTCGTTCGTTACCTCACGTAATGATGATGCTTATTCCGGAGGCATGGGATGGAAATGATAAAATGGATCCGGTGAAAAAAGCTTTCTATGAATTTCATTCGTCCTTTATGGAACCGTGGGATGGGCCAGCTTCTATATCCTTTACCGATGGAAAAATCATTGGAGCTACACTCGACAGAAACGGCCTTCGGCCGTCAAGATATTGTGTTACTACCGATGACAGGGTTATCATGGCATCAGAGACTGGCGTATTGCCCATAGATCCAAAACTCATCAAAGAGAAGGGGAGATTGCAGCCGGGGAAAATGTTCGTAGTAGATCTTGAGCAGGGGAGAATTATCAGTGATGAAGAGATAAAGCAGGATATCTGCTCTCAGAAACCGTACAGTGAATGGCTAAATAAGTATAAGATTAGATTGGAAGAATTGCCGGAGCCACGCGTAATGTTTACGCATCTTGAGCACGATCAGGTGTTCAAATATCAAAAGACTTTTGGCTATACCACCGAAGACTTGGATGTGCTGATAGCTCCAATGGCTTTAGATGGTAAGGAGCCAACCGGTTCTATGGGAAGCGATGTGCCTCTGGCAGTTCTAAGTGACCAGCCACAACATTTAAGCAGTTATTTCAAGCAATTATTTGCACAGGTTACTAATCCGCCTATCGATCCGATTCGTGAGCGACTGGTAATGTCTCTCGTAACATTTGTTGGCAATAATGGTAATCTTCTTGAAGAAGATCCGCTGGCCTGTCACAGCCTTGCTTTGAAGCATCCCGTACTTTCTAACCGTGAATTAGAAAAGATACGCAGTATTGATACAGGTATTTTCCAGGCTCATACATTACAATCATATTTTATTGCCGATGGTAAACCCGGATCTTTGCAAAAAGGATTAGACCGGCTTTGCCGCTATGCTTCAGATGCCGTAGCAGATGGTTTTGAAGTTTTAATAATATCCGACCGGGCAATTGACTCAGAACACGCTGCCATTCCTTCACTTTTAGCTACGGCTGCTGTTCACCATCATCTTATCAGGAAAGGCTTACGTGGTAAAGTAGGTCTTGTTGTGGAGGCTGCGGATGTGTGGGAAGTTCACCATTTTGCATGTCTTATCGGTTTCGGTGCCACTGCGATCAATCCCTATTTGGCCCTTTCGTCTATCCGCGACATGAAATTGACTGGTAAGTTGCAAACATCATTAGATGCAAGTCAACTCAAGAAGAATTATATCAAAGCTGTGAATGACGGTTTATTGAAA
Source organism: Ginsengibacter sp. (assembly GCA_040007325.1). Taxonomy (GTDB): domain Bacteria; phylum Bacteroidota; class Bacteroidia; order Chitinophagales; family Chitinophagaceae; genus Ginsengibacter. Next base: position 5,559 of record JBDTVF010000028.1, read on the forward strand.
GTATTTTCAAAGATGGGAATTTCTACCCTGCAGTCATACCAGGGAGCACAGATCTTCGAAATAATTGGTCTGAATAAATCCGTTGTTGATAGGCATTTCAAAGGTGCCGTATCCAGGATAGAGGGCATGGGCCTTGATGAAATTGCAAGGGAGACACTTATAAAACATTTCTTTTCTTTTAGTAAGAAAAATATACCTATTGACAGGTTAACCACCGGTGGCATCTATCAGTGGAAACGAAAAGGAGAATTTCACTTATTTAATCCGCAAACTATTCATCTTTTACAATATTCAACCAGGCTGAATGATTACAATACTTTTAAAAAGTATTCTAAACTTGTAAACGACCAGAGCGAAAAAGCAGTTACCCTCAGAAGCCTTTTTAAATTCAAACATAATCGTCCCTCTATCTCTATTGATGAGGTTGAGCCAGCAGAAAATATTTATAAGAGATTCGCAACGGGAGCCATGTCCTTTGGGTCCATTTCATGGGAAGCTCACACAACATTAGCCATTGCAATGAATCGTCTTGGTGGAAAAAGTAATACCGGCGAAGGAGGAGAAGATAAAATAAGATATGATAAGTTGCCGAATGGAGATTCAATGCGAAGCGCTATTAAGCAGGTTGCATCAGCAAGATTTGGCGTAACCAGCCAGTATCTTACTGAAGCTGATGAACTTCAAATAAAAATGGCCCAGGGTGCAAAACCCGGTGAGGGAGGCCAGCTGCCAGGGCATAAGGTAGACGATTGGATTGGCAGAGTGCGGCATGCTACGCCTGGTGTGGGCTTAATATCTCCGCCACCTCATCACGATATATATTCAATTGAAGATCTTGCCCAATTAATTTTTGACCTAAAGAATTCTAACAGGGCCGCGAGGATTAATGTAAAATTAGTTTCTAAGGCAGGTGTTGGAACTATTGCAGCCGGTGTTACTAAGGCAAAGGCTGACGTGATTCTTATCTCCGGGCATGATGGAGGTACGGGTGCATCTCCTATAAGTTCGATAAAGCATGCGGGCCTTCCATGGGAACTGGGATTGGCTGAAACACACCAGACTCTTGTAAAAAATAAACTGCGCAGCAGGGTGGTCGTACAAACTGATGGCCAGTTAAAGACTGGTAGAGATATAGCAATAGCTACACTACTTGGCGCGGAAGAATGGGGCGTGGCAACTGCTGCATTAATTGTGGAAGGTTGTATCATGATGCGTAAGTGTCATTTAAATACATGCCCGGTAGGCGTTGCCACACAGGACCCTGAATTGCGTAGCAGATTTACCGGTGACGCAGAACATGTGGTTAACCTTTTTAAATTCCTAACACAAGAGTTAAGAGAAATTATGGCTGACTTAGGTTTCAGGACGATCAATGAAATGGTTGGCCAGGTTGATTTTCTCGAAAAAAGGGAAAATGTGGACCATTGGAAATTTAAAAATCTCGATATTTCTGACATATTGTTTAAGGAACCTGCTTCCCAATATACAGGGCTGTTTAGATCTGAAGAACAGGACCACGGGTTAAGCGATGTACTCGACTGGAAACTTGTGAAGGCAGCCCAGCCTGCAATTCAGTTTGGAGAAGCAGTAACAGGTTCATTTGAAATAAAAAATACCGACCGGGCTACGGGTGCTATTCTATCTAATGAAATCACAAAAAAATATAAAGGCGAAGGCTTGCCTGATGATTCCATTAATTTCAAATTTGTTGGAACAGCCGGTCAAAGCTTTGCTGCTTTCAATACAAAAGGTATAACTCTCGAGCTTGAAGGCGACGCTAATGATTACTTCGGTAAAGGCTTAAGTGGTGCAAAATTGATTATTTATCCATCGCTGCAGGCGGCTTTCGTGCCTGCAGAAAATATTATTATTGGTAATGTAGCCTTTTATGGTGCTACCTCAGGCGAAGCATACGTAAGGGGAAAGGCAGGCGAACGTTTCTGCGTTCGTAATTCCGGAGCAAACGTGGTAGTGGAAGGAGTGGGAGATCACGGATGCGAATATATGACTGGTGGTAATGTGGTGATTCTTGGAGAGACAGGGCGCAACTTTGCAGCCGGCATGAGCGGTGGTATTGCATATGTATATGATGTACGTCGGAACTTTGAATCGTTGTGCAATTTAGAGATGATCGATCTTGATGTGTTGGAAGAAGAGGATGAAAACAAATTGAACGAGATGATAACCAGGCATTCCGAATATACCAACAGTAACGTAGCTAAATTTGTTTTAGATGATTTTGAGAACCAGCTAAAAAATTTCGTAAAGGTGTTTCCTAAAGATTTCAAAAGGGCACTTATGGAAAAAAAGCAGAAGGTGCAAGTTAACGGGTGATCAGAATGTTATACTCAATATATTTCTTGGTAAAAAGATTTCATAATATATTATCATATTTCTGAATGGGAAAAACAACTGGCTTTTTAGAATTTACGAGGGAATTGCCCGAAAAGCGTTTGCCGCAGGAGCGTTTGGATGACTACAACGAATTCGTTAAGAGATATTCTGACGAAAAGTTAAATCAACAATCAGGTCGTTGTATGAATTGTGGTACACCTTTCTGTCACGAAGGTTGTCCTTTAGGAAATGTTATCCCGGATTTTAATGATGCAGTTTATCGGAAAAGCTGGAAAGAGGCGTATGATATTCTAATGTCTACTAACAATTTTCCCGAATTTACCGGCCGCATTTGTCCCGCTCCGTGCGAAGCATCATGTGTCCTCGCGATCAATCAACCGGCTATTACTATTGAGGAAATCGAGAAACATGTAATTGAAATAGCTTTTGATAAAGGTTTTGTGCAGCCGAAAAAGCCTAACCTAAGATCCGAAAAAAAGATAGCTATAGTTGGATCCGGTCCGGCTGGCCTTGCAGCGGCAGTTCAATTGAATTACGCCGGGCATACCGTTACAGTTTACGAACGCGACGATGAACCCGGTGGTTTATTGAGATATGGTATTCCCGATTTTAAATTAGAAAAATGGGTAATCGAGAGAAGAATAAAACTAATGGAAGAGGAAGGTGTCAGTTTTATTTGCAATTCAAATGTAGGAATTGATATCAACATTAATGATCTTCTGAGAGAGTATAATGCAATCGTTTTAGCGGGAGGGTCAACAATCCCCCGCGACTTAAATATTCCAGGCAGGCATTTGAAAGGAATTCATTTTGCTATGGACTTTTTAACGCAGCAAAACCGGCGGGTAGCAGATAAGAAAGTTAAGGAAGAAGACATTTGGGCCACCGGCAAAAATGTTGTGATTATTGGTGGCGGCGATACCGGCAGTGACTGCGTGGGTACATCCAATCGCCACAAAGCAACCTCGGTTACGCAATTTGAATTACTACCTAAGCCTCCTGAAGCCAGGCATGATTATATGCCCTGGCCAACCTACCCTATGTTGCTCAAAACAACAAGTTCCCATGAAGAAGGAGTGCAACGGCATTGGGCAATTGCAACCAAAGAATTTATTGGGGATGAAAATGGTCATCTTAAAGCACTCAAAATTGTAGACCTTGAATGGAAGTTCTCTGATGACAAAAGACCAGCGAAATTTGAAGAGGTCGCCGGAAGTGAAACTGAAATTCCCTGTGAGCTTGTTCTTTTCGCTATGGGTTTTGAGCATCCGCAGCATGATGGATTAATTACTCATTTGGGAGTTGAGTTAGATGAGAGAGGAAATGTAAAAGCATCTGAAAAAGCCTTCCATACTAATATTCCAAAGATTTTTGCTGCGGGTGATATGCGACGTGGTCAATCATTGGTTGTTTGGGCAATCTCAGAAGGACGTGAATGTGCAAAAAAAGTAGATGAATATTTGATGGGTTATTCTTTATTGGAAACAAAAGATCAAAACATACTCCAGGAAATGTAAAAAAATTCCCGGCTAAAATAACTTGTCTCAGGACAAGATTTTTTAGTGCCTAAATACATTATATTATGATTTTGAATATATAAATTTTATTTATACACACTGAATATGAGGAAGGATTGAATAACTTTTAAATAATTAATTATCAATGAATTAAAATAATGTAAAAATACATTATAAAAATAAAAATGTGAATTACTTAATTCATATTTACGAAAAAAGAATGATATGTTTGAAAAAAATTAAGTCTTATGATGAAAAAAGTTACGTTAGGTCAATCTATACCATTTATTGTCTTAATGTTAATTGCAGTTCTTGCACTCTTTGTTCCCGCATTCAGTAGTTTCGATAATGCGGGAAAATACAGTTCCGCAGATATAACCTGGATCATAGTTGCGACAGCTCTTGTCTTTCTTATGACTCCAGGTCTCGCTTTTTTTTACGGCGGTATGGTACATAGAAAAAATGTGCTTTCTACGATGATTAAAAGCTTTGTTACAACAGGTATTGTAAGTATCCTTTGGGTTACTGTTGGATTTAGTCTTTGTTTCGGCGAGTCTATCGGTGGTATCATAGGCAATCCGATGACACATCTGTTTTTTAAAGGTGTAAATTCAGGCGCCCCATGGAGCCTTGCACCGACTATTCCATTATTATTATTCGCACTATTCCAACTCATGTTTGCGATTATTACTCCCAGCCTCGTAGTTGGAGCAGTAGCTGAAAGGATAAGGTTTTCTTCCTATACACTTTTTATAATCATGTTCGGTCTTTTGGTTTATGCGCCAATCGCTCACTGGACCTGGCATCCCCAAGGTTTTCTTTTCAAAATGGGTGTATTAGATTTTGCGGGTGGCACTGTTGTTCATATTTCGGCAGGCTGTGCCGCACTAGCGGGAGCTATTGTTTTAAAAAGACGTAAAGTACACCTGGAGCATAAGGAAATCCCTCCGGCCAATATTCCCTATGTTCTTATAGGTACCGGCTTACTATGGTTTGGATGGTTTGGTTTTAATGCAGGTTCAGCATTGGCAGCGAATTCACTCGCGGTATCTGCATTCGCAACTACTAATACAGCCGCAGCCGCAGCTGGTTTAGCATGGATGTTTTTTGATATTCTTAAGGGGAAAAAACCTTCTGTGCTAGGATTTTGTATTGGGGCTGTGGTTGGGCTCGTAGCGATTACTCCGGCAGCGGGCTTTGTTGCTATCCCCCAGAGTATTTTCATAGGTGCTACTGCTTCGCTTATATCCAACGTCGCAGTTTACTATAAATCAAAGTCGATATTAGACGATACTCTTGATGTATTCCCATGCCATGGGATTGGAGGTATGGTGGGTATGGTCATGACTGGAATTTTTGCAAATACCAATATCAATAGCGGCGGCAGTATGGGATTGTTCTATGGAAACACTGCATTCTTCCTTATCCAATTAAAGGGATTGGCAATCGTTGTTGCATATAGTTTTACAGTTTCTTATGGCATATTCAAGTTCATCAACTGGGTTATGCCAATGCGTGTGAGCTCAGCGGATGAAGAAGAGGGGCTAGATGCTTCACAGCACAACGAGAAATATTTACAAGGCACTTTACTAGTGAAAAATAATGGAATCTTAACAGAAACTGAAAGGGGTTTAGCTGAAAAAAATAACTTCTGAGAAAAGTTAATTAGCTATACCCCTTCCAAATTTTAATCTTTAAATCTAAAACAATGATAAGAAAAATTTTCTTAGCGGCAGTCGTATTTTTTTGTTTTCTTTCCACACAAGCTCAGTCAGATTCAACTAACCCGGCCCCTACAATTACGGGCTCTGTTGACGCGTATTTCAGGTACAATTTCAATGATCCTAAATCGGGCACCACTAACAATCTTACGAGTTTTACTAATTCCCAGAATTCATTTCAACTCGGCATGGCAAGCGTTCGGGCTGACCATAGCTGGGGGAAAGCTAGTGCAACCGTAGATTTAGGATTTGGCCCCAGGGCGGAAGAATTTTCGTATGGCGATCCTTCTCACTCAACTCTGTTTGCAGTTAAGCAAGCTTACGTGAGCTATGCAGTTTCAGATAAGTTTAAATTAACCATTGGTAAATGGGCAACTCATATAGGTTATGAAGTAACCGATGCATACTTGAACCGTAACTACAGCATGGACTATATGTTCTCGTATGGTCCGTTTTCTCATACAGGACTAAAAGCTGAAATAGGTTTGGGCGAGAAAAGCGGATTGATGTTCGGCGTTGCCAATACGACCGACGTTGTTGCTGAAGCTGGCTCAAGAAGATATGCTTTGGCGCAATTCAGCACAGGTACCGCCGACGATAAAGTAAAAGCTTTTTTGAATTACCAGGGATCTTATGGAGGGTCATTTAATACTTCGCAATTTGATCTTGTGCTTACAGGCGCAGTTTCAGATAAATTTAATATAGGATATAACGGAACAGTGCAAACAGTAAAGCCCGATGGAGGTGATAGCGACAGCTGGTGGGGATCTGCGCTGTATTTTACAGCCGATCCAACCGCTGCATTTGGTATCACTTTACGTGGCGAGTATTTTCATAATGAAAAAGGTGTTGTAGGGTCGGGAACCCTAATTGATGGCACTAATATATTCGACGTCACACTTTCTCCAAACTTCAGAGTCGGAAATCTTACTATAATTCCTGAACTGAGATTAGATAACAGTAAGCTTGCAATTTTTGAGAAAAATGATGGAACTGCTACTAAAAGCACCGTTACCGGAATACTTGCCGCTACTTACCATTTCTAGACCCACCTAACAAATATCTCATATCATTAAACTAAAAGCTATGATTAAAAAAAGCAACATCAAAAAAAGCAGGACTTATTTGTTCATTAGTTTCGTATTCCTATTGATTATTGCATTTATTGGCTTCCCATCTTCAGCATCGGCGCAGGCTACCACCGAGCCGGCGCCATCCTTACCACAGGATGTTGCTAACATTATTTGGCTTTGCCTCACCGGGTTTTTGGTGTTTTTTATGCAGGCAGGTTTTGCAATGGTAGAATCCGGAATGACAAGGGCTAAAAACTCTGCAAACATCATGATGAAAAATCTTCTTGATTTTTGTTTTGGTGCTGTTTTATTCTGGGCAACAGGGTACGCTATCATGTATTCCAGTGGCGATTCCAACTATTTTGGATTTGATAGTGCCCTCGCGTTTCTGGGTTCCGCTAACGCACCCACCGATACAGCTGGTTACAGCATCAGTGCTGCCTGGCTGTTCCAGGTGGTGTTTGCTGCAACTGCCGCAACTATCGTATCAGGTGCTATGGCCGAAAGAACAAAGCTTATTTCCTACATTGTCTATTCATGTATTATTTCTGCCATTATTTATCCTATTAGCGGTCACTGGATATGGGGCGGCGGTTGGCTAAGTGATATGGGAATGCGTGACTTTGCAGGTTCTACTGTAGTGCATTCAGTAGGCGGATGGGCCGCCCTTGCCGGTGCGATCCTGGTAGGGCCAAGATTAGGCAAATTTAATAAAGATGGAACCGTTAACGAGATCAAGGCGCATAATCTGCCACTTGCTTCTCTCGGTGTGTTTATTCTTTGGTTCGGATGGTATGGATTTAACCCTGGTTCCACTCTTACTGCAGTTGCCGGTGTTGCCCACATCGCCGTTACTACAACACTTGCTGCTGCTACTGGCGCTATAGGGGCACTCTTAACATCATGGATCAAATTTAAAAAACCTGATCTGCCGATGACGTTAAATGGTACCCTTGCAGGTCTCGTAGGTATTACAGCACCTTGCGCTTCAGTAAGTACTGGCAGCGCCGCTTTAATAGGGCTTATCGCAGGTATACTGGTATTTTTCTCTTGCCTGTTATTTGAGAGAAAATTTAAAATTGACGATCCTGTTGGTGCTATAAGCGTTCATGGTATATGCGGTGCCTGGGGAACTCTCGCCGTTGGCTTATTTGGCCAAAGATCGATTGATATCCAATATTGGGGCGAGGATACTGCCATCACAAATGGATTGTTCTACGGTGGTGGATGGCACCAATTTGGTGTACAAGCCGTGGGTGTTCTGGCGGTATTTGCTTTTGTTTTTATTTCCATGTTGATCATATTTTATATAATAAAAGCAGTGATAGGTTTGCGTGTAAGTGACGCAGAACAAATTGAAGGCCTTGACATCGGTGAACACGGTAATATGGCCTATGGGGGCTTTGCCATGGAGCCTGAGATCTATGTTGGTAGTTAGGATATTTTAGGTGAATACTTTAAAACTCAAAACTATTCCCTTGAAATTAGGTCGAAATAACATTGACTGAAATATCAGAAGCATGCTGCCAAAAAGTAGCATGCTTCTTATATTATTTAAAAGTAGTTACAAATGGGGTGCATGCTTTTTTAGTCCTTGAGAGATGTAATTGATGCCAGGCAATTTTCTTACTGAGTTATTCGAAGGTTTCAAATACTTTTTTTTTGTTTGTGGCGCTGTAATATTTCCGTTAAAATATTCGTAGCAATATCTATTGTATAGGCTGGGTCCAGTCCACAGGCAGGCAAGTCTTGAGTCTATATATACTTATTTCAACTAAATATTCCACTAGCAAGCAGCTCATCGTTGGCATGCTTTCTTATAATTTTTAAAATTACAGAATGGTAAAAAGACTTATAAGAAAGGCGATCAATCCGATAAGGTTTTTTATTTCTGACAGCAGGTTTATCGGCATTCTTTTAATTGTTTGCACACTTACCTCGCTGCTATGGAGTAATTCTTCTGGCGGCGATTGGTATCAGTCGATCTGGAATACGGAGTTGCATTATGGGCTCCCGATAAAACTTCCTCATTCAGCTCTTAAGTGGATCAACGATTTTCTTATGGCATTCTTTTTCCTGTTTGCGGGTATAGAAATAAAAAGAGAGCTTATAGAAGGAGAATTATCCACATTCAAACGGGCTGTCCTTCCCTTTGCTGCAGCAGTGGGAGGGATGTTGGTGCCGGCACTTATCTACACTACCTTCAACATTAATTCCGCATTTGTTCATGGATGGGGTATACCTTCTGCCACAGATATTGCTTTCTCGCTGGGTATAGCATCGTTATTTGGTAAAAGAGTGCCCGCAAGCCTTAAGATCTTTTTGATGGCACTGGCGATCATTGATGATTTGGGAGCAATTATCGTCATAGCTTTCTTTTATGGTGGTAAGGTAGAATGGGGTTATTTACTTGCTGCAGGCGTAATATACGGCCTGTTTTGGTTTTGCAATTATCGAAAAATAAAGCCGGGAATTTTACAAGCCGTGCTCGCTATTCTATTATGGTACACGATTTTTAACTCAGGGATTGAAGCAAGCATTAGCGGGGTGCTTATTGCTTTTGGAATTCCTGTGAACTCTATTCCGAAGTTTGAAAAGGCGATCCACAAATTTGTCAACTTTATAATATTACCATTGTTTGCCCTTGCAAATACTGCAATTCTGTTGCCGCCGGACATTGTCAACTCATTGGCAGATTCTGTGAGCGTCGGCATAATGTGTGGGCTGGTAATCGGAAAGCCTGTTGGCATCTTTATTTTTAGCAGAGCGACGATCTCATTAAAAATCGCAAGGCTTCCAACGAACACTAACCTAAAGCAATTGTTGGGCATAGGGTCACTCGCGGGTATTGGATTTACGATGTCAATTTTTACAACAGCTCTTGCATTTCATGATGAGCTACATAGGGATATTGCCAAAATTTCAATTCTTGGTAGTCTTGTTTTGTCTTTGACATTAAGCTGGATTTATTTTCTAATTATCGATAAGAAAATTGCCAAACCGGCTTACAAGAAGCCACACCCTGCGTACAAACCCGGGATGGCAATAGGCTAACTAAATGATTTATCGTCAAAGTATTTATGGTTTAATATGGGGCATAACACAAGGCCTTTCATTTCCATGAAAAGCTTTTAACTAATTAAGGGGGCTTTGAATAACCTATGAGACCGCAAGACAGCCATGCTTAAAGAATTATAGAACAAATAAGAAATAATATATTGATAATATTAAATAAAACTATTAGCCGTAATGTCGACAATTATTATAATAGCATTTATCCTTGTAATATTAATTGCCTGTATCTTCCTTGCATGGCGCGATGATAAAATAGGTGATCTCGAAAAAAGAGTAGAAGTTTTAGAGCTGCAGGCGAACAAAAAAATTGTAAGTAGGTTATTTTTTGTTGAGCTTAAATCAATAAACAGCGTACTCGATACTTTGAATAATTGCTTTTACCAAATTGATGAAAACGGTGACTATGATATCGATACAGAGTACAGGCTTGATGATGTATCTGACGAATGGTGGGATTCACTTTCACTTACTGACCTTGATGTAGTGAATAAGATGAAAAAATCATAATTCCATTTACTAATAAGAATTGACCAAATTTTTATTAGTCAGATTTTCCATTCCACTTTTCGGTCACGCTGAATTTCTTCCTGCATTTATAATCCCGAAAGAACAACGCATTGCCAGCTTTTCATAAGTGTCTTTAAGTTCATTCGCAATAAGCTGCTTATCCATTTCACGGATACTGGCAATGGCAAACTGCTGTATCGTCACTAGTGGCAATACAATTTTTTCACGCATGCTTATTGAAATTTGCTCTACGGCATATTCAGCCATTAGTTCATTTTTACCGCTGAGCTTAAAAAGATATTTTTCCGTTATCAAATATTCCTTGTAAATCATATTCCATATCTCGCCATATTTTTCATCTTTCGATAAATATTCTGTAAGCGGAAAGAAGCATTTTTTCATTGCCATTTCGCAATTGTCAATTAATGTTTTGAAGAAAAGCGACTCCTGGTACAATTGTTTTAACTGGCCAAATTTTTTATCCTTATCCATTTTTTGTAAGGCTGCGCCTACGCCATAGTACCCGGTAACATTTTGCTTAAGCTGACTCCATGCTCCAACAAAAGGAATGGCTCTTAAGTCTTCCAGGTTCAATTTTTCAGATGCCCCGCGTTTTGATGGACGGCTGCCAATATTTGTTTTCCCGTAAAATTGCAATGGGCTGATGTGGGTTAAATAATCAACAAAATCAGGATGATTCTTTAGCGCTACATAAGCATTGTAACTCTCGTCTGCCAGCTCCTGCAATAATGCTTCTTCTTTCTCCTCAAGAGTGATGTATTTATTTGAAAAAAGATCATTGGTGATGCCGGCATGAATAAGTTGCTCGATATTGTATTGGGCAGAATCAACGGTGCCAAAATTGGAACTTACTGTTTGTCCTTGTATAGTTAGTTGTATTTCCTTGTTCGCAATGTTCTTTCCCATTGAAGCATAAAACTTGTGCGTCTTTCCGCCGCCACGTGCTGGTGGACCACCACGGCCATCGAAGAACACTACATCAATTCCATATTCTTTTGAAACGGCCGTAAGGTCTTCTTTTGTTTTATAAATACTCCAATTACCCATAAGGTATCCGCCGTCTTTGGTACCGTCAGAAAAGCCAAGCATAATTGTTTGCCGGTTATTTCTCCTTTTCAAATGCTTACGATAGTCCTCGTTATTATATAGAGTGCGGGCAATAGTGGCAGCGTTTTTCAGGTCATCAATTGTTTCTATCAAAGGCACAATGTCTACGTTCAGTTCGTCTTTTTTCCAGCCACAGATAATGAAGAGTGCATATACTTCCAAAACATTTAGAGCACTGCTGCTATGACTTATAATATAACGATTGCAACCCGGCTCGCCATTATATTCCTGTATCAGCTTGATAGCCCTTATACTTTCGAATGTGTCATTAATTATAGGATCGTTATAGTCCTTTGCAGGAATGGCTACCGTATTTTTTGTAAGAAATTCTATCTTTTTTTCATCGCTGAGTTTGGCATAGCCTGCCGGCAAAATACTTCCATCTTCTGCTAATGCCTCGAACACCTTTTTGTGTATAGAGCTGTCCTGCCTTATATCGAGCGACGCGAAATGTAAGCCGAAAACATGAAGCTTATTGATAAGACTGTCTACCAGGTACAGAAATAAACCGTTGTGTTCGTAAATAAGGGTTTGGCGGACGGTGCTTAGTACATCAAGAATTTCTTTTTTTGAAATACGGGTACGGTTACCCGGTATGAAGATGTTATTATACAATTGCTTCTCCAACTCCGCTAATAACACATCAACTTTTTTAAATGTAAGCCTGCGTCGAAGTCTCCGTATTTCCAGGTAATAGCATTTAATAACACCGCCCCTCAAAGCATCGGCAACCTTTAGGGTGATCTCAGAATTTACAAAAGGATTACCATCCCTGTCCCCGCCCGGCCAGAAACCCATTTTGATGATGGGATTATCCTGGTGAACAGCATCAGGAAATTGCGTAGTTAAAAAAGATAATATTTTGCCTGCCGCTGCAAAAAAAACATTTTCAAGATACCAAAGCAAGCTTAGTGCTTCATCGTAAGGAGTTGGCTTTTCTTTTTTGAAAAAAGGTGTTTTACCAAGCTGCTGCAGGTACATATTTATCAGCGAAGCATTGTTCTCCTTAAGCGCTTTCGAAAGATCATTGATAATGCCAAGAACGGAGCCTGGATAGAATTGCGTAGGGTGCGCTGTAAGCACCAATTCTATTGAAAAGTCTTCCAGTTTTTTTGCGAGTGCCTCTGCCTTGTTGTTTTGCACTACTTCCAGTTCCAGTTGCTTTAGCGTACCCGCCCCACCGGTATCATGCACATGCAGAAATGCTGCGTCTTCCAGCGCATCAAACAGTACAACCTGCCTCTCCACAAATTGTGTAAACCTGAAGAGCAGATCCAGCTGTTCGTTTTTTGAAGTAAAAGATGTATGCTTTTGAAAAAATTCATCTATGATCTCCGTCGGACTTAACTTCTTTTTAAAACCTTCTTCGCAAATATTTACAAAAAGCGATAGCAGTATGCCTGTTTTTTCAATCCGATGAAAAGGGAGCGAAGTAAATAAACTATTGTAAAGCTGAAATTTTATACCAACGTAGTTTTTAAAGTGCTGCAGTCCGGGTGAAGCCTGGTTGTCCATTGTCGAAAGTTATTATTAAAATTAAAATTGGCAGCAATCATATCAGGCATGAAAATAGTTCAAAATATTCGTTTAAATTTTCTCTTTACGATCAATTCACTTATTTTCGATGTCGCATCATGCAAAATAAAAATAACCATATTCCTTTCTATCACCACCTGACGGTAGTTTTGACTACTTTCACTTCAACATTTACCCGTAAGGGTTAAATATTTCCATATCGTCATTGCCCTATACTTTTGCCTGGTCATTTATCCATTGTCATTAATTTAAATTTTTTGTTCAACTAATATTTTATGCGTGTATTGAAATTCGGCGGCACCTCGGTTGCTAATGCGAATAATATAAAAAACGTGATCAATATACTTCAGCAAGCCATCGGGCAGGAAACTAAAGTTGTGGTGGTTTTATCAGCGTTAGGTGGCGCTACTGATGATCTGCTTGAGGCCGCTACTCTTGCATCCCGCGGCGATGCTGCTTACAAAGAAAAATTGCAGGCCATAGAGCAACGTCATCTTTCTACAGTAAGAGAATTGATTCCACTCGACAGGCAAAGCAGCATCCTAAGCATGGTGAAAAAGCGCTGTAATGAGATTGAAGATATATGCAATGGCGTGTTTTTATTGCGGGAACTTTCTATGAGAACAAAGGATATTATTATCAGCTACGGAGAGTTGTTGTCATCGCAAATTTTTGCGGCGAAGCTGAAATCGCTCGGCATAAATAATGTGTGGAAAGATTCCCGTGAAGTAATTGTTACCAATTCACAATTTGGGTCTGCAAGTGTTGACTTTGCAATGACGAATGAAAACATCGGTGATTTTTTCAATAGCAATGAAAGTGTTGTTTATATTTTCCCCGGGTTTATTGCTTCAGATGCAAATGGTAATACAACCACGCTAGGCAGAGGCGGTTCAGATTATACTGCAGCGATTCTTGGGGCGGCACTAAATGTTTCTCTTGTGGAAATATGGACAGATGTTTCGGGGATGATGACTGCCGATCCGCGGCTTGTTCCTAATGCAAAAATCATCGGAGAATTATCATACCAGGAGGCAATGGAACTTTCACATTTTGGTGCAAAGGTTATTTACCCGCCAACTATACAGCCGGTAATGAGTAAAGGAATTGCGGTGAGTATTAAGAATACATTTTCGCCAGGAGATAAAGGAACGCTTATCCATAGCGATATTGATAAAGATGGCAACAGCATCCGTGGTATTTCCAGTATTGCAAAGCTTGCATTACTAAGCCTGGAAGGCAGTGGAATGGTAGGTATCCCGGGCTTTTCGAAAAGATTATTTGAAGCATTGTCAAGTGAAAAAATAAATGTTATCCTGATCACGCAAAGTTCATCAGAACATTCCATATGTGTTGGCATTGATGAAGTAAATGCTGCGCGGTCTAAAGAAATTATTGACTCTGCATTCGAGCATGAAATAGAAACAAAGAAGGTTGAAAAATTAATCGTTGAAAAGGATTTGTCAATTGTCGCCTTAGTAGGTGATAACATGAAAAGCCACCCGGGTGTTAGCGGTAAAATGTTTGGCGCTTTAGGACGGAATGGTGTAAACGTTCGGGCAATAGCGCAGGGTTCTTCAGAAAGAAATATTTCTGCAGTTATCGCCACACGCGATGTGAAGAAAGCTATCAATGTGTTGCATGAAGAATTCTTCGAAGCGAGTTACAAGCAGGTGAACGTGTTTATCAGTGGCACAGGAAATGTTGGCAGTAAACTTCTTGCCCAATTACAACAGCAGCAAAAATATTTATACGATCATTTAAAGCTGCAGGTGAAAATTTCAGGGATTGCAAATAGCCGCAAAATGTTGTTTGTGGATGATGGCATTAACCTTTCCAAATGGAAGGAACAATTGCAGGAAGCTGAGCCGATGAATATGACGGATATGATAAGCATTATCAAAAAGAAAAACCTGCGCAATTCAGTGTTTGTTGATGTAACCGCTAATGATGCTGTGGCAGAAATTTATCCTCACTTTTTAACTAAAAGTATTTCAGTAGTTGCATGCAATAAGGTGGCGTGCTCCTCTTCTTATGAGTATTACAAAAAACTTAAAGATCTTGCAAGAGAATACAATGCGTTATTCTTGTTTGAAACAAATGTAGGAGCCGGGCTTCCGGTAATAGGTACTTTAAATGACCTGCTGAGAAGCGGCGATAAAGTAAACAAGATAGAGGCTGTTCTAAGTGGTACGCTTAATTTTGTTTTTAATAATTATACGGGTGATAAAAGCTTTGCAAAAGTAGTAAGGCAGGCGCAGGATGAAGGATACACGGAGCCGGACCCACGACTCGACCTTAGCGGTGTTGATGTTATGCGAAAGATTATGATCCTTGCCCGTGAAACGGGGGAGCATCTTGAAATGTCAGATATCAGCAATAGTTCGTTTATGCCTGCAAGTTGCATGAAAGGTGATGTAGAAAATTTTTACAACGAAATGGAAAAGCAGGAAGCACATTTTTCGAATCTCGTTTCCGAAGCACAGGCAGCGGGAAAAAAATTAAAATTTGTTGCAAAATATGAGAATGGTAAAGCCTCAGTAGGTTTACAGCACATCGATCCGCAACACGATTTTTATCATTTATATGGAAAAGACAATGCCGTTCTTTTTTATACTGACAGGTATACAGAGCAACCACTTGTAATAAAAGGTGCGGGAGCAGGTGCTGATGTAACAGCATCGGGCGTATTTGCGGATATTGTGAGGGCAGCAGGATAGACCCTATCTCCTGAAGGGGGAACAAAACTTGAGGACGTTATTTAAAAATAAGTATGCAGGAAGAAAATAAAAAAGTGGAACGTCTCCCTTTAGAGGCTTATGGAGGTTCAGAAGTTACAGGCTCCAGTTCCCCTTCAGGGGTTAGGGGTATTACCGTTCTTGCACCTGCTACCATAGCAAATCTTGTTTGTGGCTTTGATGTATTAGGGCTTGCATTAAATGATCCCTGCGATATTATGAAAGTTGTGTTGAGTGATAAGCCCGGTATTCGCATTACACATAATGATTCATTCAACCTGCCGCTGTTGCCGGAAGAAAATGTTGCGGGTGTCGCGCTGTTGGATATGATGGAGGAACTCGATAAAGATTACGGCTTTGATGTTACGATTGAGAA
>JBDTVF010000029.1:0-21414 GCA_040007325.1 Ginsengibacter sp.
TTTATTTTTAAATAATCTTTTGTCAGGTTAGCGTCGCCTTCCCATGAAAGCACGCCCATTTTTGCATCTCCGGCAGCAAGTGTACCGGATGGTACGTTCAAGCCCGTGAGAGTAACAGTAGTGCTAAGTGGGTTGCCATTGCTATATACTTGCTGGAAGCCATCGTACAATCGAACGCTATTATAATTCATATTGCTGTTCTCGTAGACAACAACTATGCACCAGCCTCCGTGGTTACCTCCGCCCGAGATAGAGCCCACGCTTAATGGAGCATTGGCCACTTCGTATGTACCTGCGCCATTATTTTTTACCAATGCAGTTATATCTGCATAGGCCTGGTATTCCGTATAGCCGGTGCTGATAATTATTTTATCGATACCTAACGATGTAACGTTGGAATAAGCACTTGACGTTCCTTTCCTTATTTTAATTACTTTATTCGAATCCACTGCGAAGTCGAAGTCAGAATCCTTTACCCGGCCACCCCAATATAATCGGGCAAGCTTTATAGTGTTAGTGCCAGCCGGAAGAATAAGGTCTGACGAAGAGGAATTCCTGGTGGCGCTTCCATATCCATTGTTACCGTCAATGTCTACGTATTGCATGTTTTCATTGTCATTACCATAAACACTGTTACCATTAAAACTATTACCATTCATTTTGGTAAGATTGACGCTGCTACTGTTAATAATGTGCATCAAGGTATTTCCAAAAATGGCAGTGCCACCTTGAATATTGTCAGAATAAACAAGACTGTAATTTCTTACTTGCGCTTGTGACAACCCAAGGGTTAATATAAAAGTTAAGCAGGTGGTTACCGCCCGGTGAATATATTTTCTGGTCAAAGACTCGAACGTTAACGTTCTCATTAGTGTTAATTTTTCTGTGGTAAGACTAATCATGGTTTACAATGTCAGCGGGCCGGAGTATCACAGTCTTTAAAAGAATAGAAGGGTAAACTAAAAGCCTTTACAGGGAAGAATGGACTCTATAAAAAGAAAAAGTCGTTTGCCGGATTACGGAATAAGCTTCTAAATAATAATAGTTTAAAAAGCCATAAGCGCTGCTTTCTAAAAGATATTGATAAAAAAGTTGAGAGATTTTCTTGCGGAGTATTCCTAAGAGTTGGAAACGCAAAATTATACGCGGATTCGACATTTCAAAGCAAAACGAAAAATAGTTTTGAAAACCAAACAACTTAATAAGAATTCATTTGTTCTTTTGAAAGACCTTTGTAAGCCTTATGAACTATGTAATTGAGGTAAGTAACCTTACCAAAAAATTTAAAGACCTTGTTGCCGTCGATAACCTTTCTTTTAAAGTTTATGAAGGAGATGTTTATGGATTTTTGGGTCAGAATGGTGCAGGAAAGTCTACCACAATCAGGATGTTGCTTACACTTATTAAACCAACCTCTGGTTCCATCTCTATTTTCGGCAAAGATTTATTTTCCAATCGCGAAACGATTTTGAGGCAGACCGGAGCGATTATAGAAAAACCAGATTTGTATAACGACCTTACAGCTTATGAAAATGTAAACTTCCTGGCAAAACTTTCAGGAAAGAAAATTTCAAAAAGTGAAGCTTTCCGGTTTTTGAAAATGGTGGGGCTTAACGACCGGGCAAATAGTAAGGTTAAAACCTTTTCGCAAGGTATGAAGCAACGCCTCGGTATTGCAGTTGCCCTGGTACATGATCCGTCACTTATTATTCTCGACGAACCAACCAATGGCCTTGATCCGCAGGGGATCGCGGAGACAAGAGAACTAATTAAAAATCTAAGCCATCAACATGGAAAGACGATCTTGGTATCATCACATCTGCTCTCTGAGATAGAGTTAATGGCAAACCGAATCATAATTATTGATAAAGGAAAAAAAATTGTTGAGGGCAGTTCGGACGAACTTTTGGATCCAGCTAAAACGCTGGTAGAAATTGAAACAACTGATGATGATATGGCAAGGGAGCTTTTATCAGCAAGTGAGTGGTTACCGAAAATGCAGCAGGACAATAAAAAAATAATATTACAGATGGACCGAAGTAAAGTGCCGGCAATGATAAATTACCTTGTACAAAATAATATCGGAATACTTTCAGTAGAGTCAAGACATTCTTTGGAACATTATTTTTTATCGCTTACAACACCTGGAACGCATGTGGAACCTGCTGCAGTTTGAACTGTTTAAGACATTTAAAAAACCTCGCACCTATATAGCTTTTGCAGCCATTGCGGCAATAGTATTCCTTATACAACTTGCTTTGTTGATCAATGGAAAGGAATATGTGCAATTCATGTTGAGCAGCGTGGATGAAACATTACTCATACCATACGGAAAAATAACCAACGGTTATTGGATTTGTTTTGCCATTCTTAACCTGCTCTTAATTCACGTGCCTATATTAGTTGCCCTGGTGTCGGGGGATATTATCGCAGGCGAAGCCAATGCAGGCACATTGAGATTATTGCTAACTAAACCGGTTAGCCGTACCAGGCTTCTGATCACAAAATTTCTTGCGTGTGTGATCTATACGATCATCTTGTTAATCTGGATGGCTTTCTTGTCATTACTTATTAGCGTAATTCTTTTTGGAACGAATGACCTTGTAGTAGCGAAAGAATTTGAATTGATTCAAATAGAAAGGACGGATGTATTGTGGCGATACTTTGCAGCATTTGGCTTTGCATCGATTGCATTAATAGTTGTGGCGGCTTTGTCATTTTTTCTCTCTTCAATTTCAGAAAACTCAATTGGACCCATAGTAGCAACGGTATCGATAATTATCGTGCTGACCATATTAAGTGAATTGCGTATTCCCATTTATGACAATACTATTAAGCCTTATTTATTTACCACGCACATGTTGGGTTGGAAAGGCTTTTTTTATATAGATGCGAATGCAAACGGTGAGACGATACGTGGATCGATAAGTAATCCAATGGCTATAGTTAAAAGTCTTGTTGTATTGGTTGCTTATATTTTTGCATTTACCGGAAGCGCAATTTTTATCTTTAACCGTAAAGATATTTTGAGCTGATATTCCGATATACGGACGGTGCTTTATCGCTATTGCTTAAAATTTTGTGGCTGTATCTTTAACATTTATAGAAAGTTGCTTTTAATGAAAAACAATATAATTCTCACTTTAATTCTTGTACTGTTATCGCCTCTTGTCTTTGCGCAAGATGCACAAACATTGTTAGAAAGTGTAAGGACCAGGCTGAATACGGTGAATGACTATGAAGCAGATGCTAAGATGAAAACGGATGTTTCATTTTTAAAAGTGCCGCAGTCGCGGGTAAAAGTATATTTTAAAACGCCGGATAAAATAAAAATAGCCAATGAGAAAGGAATTTCTTTCGTACCGAAAGGAGCAGTAAGTATTAACCTTAATAGTATTATCAGCGGTAATGATTTTACAGTTATTGATGCAGGCTCTGCCACATTGAATAATAAACCGGTAAGAATATTAAAGCTGCTTCCGGTGGACGAAATAGGTAATCTTATCCTTTCCACTATTTATGTAGATGAAAATAATGCGGTAATATTAAAAGCGAAAACTACTACCCGGGATAATGGGACCTTTGAACTGGAGATGAAATATGGAAAGTTTCTGAAATTTGGTTTACCTGACGATGTCATATTTACTTTCAATACGAAAGATTATAAAATGCCAAAGGGGGTTACATTTGACTACGACAACAATACTCAAAAACAGGAAGTCGAGAAAAATAAGGACCGTCAGGGTAAAATAGAAATCATATACGTGTCTTATAAAATCAATGAGGGAGTAAAAGACGAGATTTTTAAATAAAGCATGTCTTTGTAGCATATAAAAATTGGTGTACGTTCGCAGAAAATAATAAACACTTAGGTATGGAAATCAAGGAACTTGAAAATATAGCGGCACAAGTGAGAAGAGATTGTCTTCGTATGGTATATGAGGCACAGAGCGGCCACCCGGGCGGCTCGCTTGGATGTGCTGATTTTTTTACAGCCCTTTATTTTGACATAATGGATCGCAAAGAAGGTTTTGACATGGATGGCAGGGAAGAAGACATTTTCTTTCTTTCCAATGGGCATATTTCCCCGGTTTGGTACAGCACCCTTGCGAGATCAGGATATTTTCCATTGAAAGAATTAAGCACTTATCGCAAAATTGATTCCCGAGTGCAGGGCCATCCCGCGACCGCCGAACATTTACCAGGTATTCGCGTTGCATCCGGCTCGCTCGGGCAAGGCATGAGTGTGGCAATAGGGGCCGCGACGGCAAAAAAATTAAATAAGGACAAGCATATAGTTTATTCCCTGCATGGTGATGGTGAATTAGATGAAGGCCAGAACTGGGAAGCAATTATGTATGCAGCCATGCATAAGGTTGATAATCTTATTTCGACAGTAGACCGTAACGGACAGCAGATAGACGGCACTACTGAAGATGTGATGAAACTCTCCAGCCTGAAAGAAAAATTTTTAGCATTCCACTGGGAAGTGCTTGAGATGGATGGCAACAATATGGAAGAAGTAATTACTACAGTAAATAAGGCTAAAACTATGACTGGTAAAGGAAAGCCTGTAGTTATTATTATGCAAACCGTAATGGGTAAAGGCGTTGACTTTATGGAGAACAACCATGAATGGCACGGATCCGCGCCTAATAAAGAGCAATACAAAAAAGCCATGGAACAGCTTCCTGAAACTTTGGGAGATTATTGATCAATGATTGTAAGGTTACTCCATTACTTCGTAAACCATCAAAGATTGCTTTTTGTTTTTCAACTTTACCGCTTCAATAGGCTGGCATATAAACGATTCCTTTACTTTATTCCATGATCCTTCTGATATTAATATTTGTCCTGCCTTAGCCATATCCTGTAACCGCTGTGCGGTGTTTACCACATCACCAATTACGGTATAGTCGAGCCGTTTTAATTTCGCAGAGCCTATATTTCCTGAGATCATTTTACCGCTATCAATCCCAATAGAAACCTTAGGAAGAAACGAGGCAACCTCTGTCTGCGGTGGAAAATCAACCAGGTGCCTTCTTACGGCAAGTGCCGCATCTATAGCCCTGTCCAAATGATAATCTCCTTTAAAAACCGCAAGTATCGCATCGCCAATAAATTTATCAACATAGCCATCCTGTATTATAATCTCGTTTACCATTACGTCGAAATATTTATTCAGCAACCTTACCACCGCATCTGCAGGCTCAGTTTCTGTAATGGCTGTAAAACCGCAAATATCAATAAATGCTACCGTCGCCTCCACCTCTTCATTTGCCATTAGCTGCGATTCAAACTCCCGGCCATTCATAAAGTTCAAAACAGTCTTATCTACATACATCTTAAGAATGTTGTTCTCCTTAATGGCATCAAGGGTTTTATGCATTTGCTTTACATACTGCAATGTTTTTTGAATGGTAATTTCGAGGTCTTCAAAATTTACAGGCTTGCATACAAAGTCAAAGGCTCCGCGGTTCATTGCCGTTCTTATATTTTCCATATCACCGTACGCAGAAACTATTACGGCTTTAGTAAGAAAATTCAATTCATTGAGCTTCGTTAACAAGGTAAGTCCATCCATCTCCGGCATATTTATATCGCTAAGCAATATTTCTATTTCCGGATCTGCCTCGAGTTTTAAGAGCGCTTCCTTACCATTAGCCGCAAAAATAAATTCATACTTCTGCTCCCTTATCTCCTTCCGAAACTTTTGCTTTATCAGTATTTCAAGATCAGCTTCATCATCAGCTACCAGTATCTTTGCCATCTATTTGGTGGTTTAATTTTTCCTTTAAAAGACTAAAATCGATAGGCTTGGTTAAAAAATCATCTGCTCCTAGCGACATAGCCTGCTTGTAATTTTCATCGTCTCCGTATGCCGTTATCATCATTACCACCGGCGGCGGGTTTTCAAATTTCTGCTTGATCATTTTAAGCAATTGAAGTCCGCTCATGCCCGGCATATTTATATCAGATAAAATAAGCACGGCTTCATGGTTATGTTTCTCAAGATAGTAAAGCGCTTCTTCACCTGAGCTTGCGAAAAAAAAGTCAATCCGTTTTTCGCGTATCTCCTTTCTAAAACGCTGCTGAAACAATGTTTCCATGTCTTTTTCATCATCAACTACTAAAACATTCATTGCAATTGTTTTTATTTTATTTTAAAAAGTACTAACAATAATTCTATGCCGGCAAGTCAATTATGAATTCTGCAAACTCGCCTTCCTTTGTTTCTACTCTAATTTCGCCGCCGTGCCCTTGTGTTATAATATCATAACTTAACGAAAGGCCAAGACCTGTTCCCTGTCCGGTAGGCTTTGTAGTAAAGAAAGGTTGAAAAATTTTATCCAAAGCTTTTTCGGGAATTCCCATGCCGTTATCTTTTACTCTTATCTCTACCTTGCCTCTGCCGAACAAATCATCTGGACGAGGACTTATTTTTTTCGTACATACAGTTACCTTGGGGATATAGGATGTTCCAGGATTATTGCCTTCAGTTTCGCGAAGTTTCTTTTTTTCTGCAACAGCATAAAAAGCATTTGTAAACAAGTTTAAAAAAGCCCGCCCCACATCTTGTGGAATCACGTTTATCTTTTCAAGATTTTCATCAAAATTTGTTTCCATAGTTGCGTTAAAAGACTTGTCTTTTGCACGCAGGCCATGGTAGCTCAGCCGTAAATATTCATCTGCTAAGGCGTTTATATCGGTCGGCTCCTTCTGGCCATTACTGCTTCGCGAGTGTTGCAGCATTCCTTTTACAATTCCATCTGCCCGTTTGCCATGATGAATAATTTTTTTCTCATTGTCTTTAATGTTTTCTGCGATGGCAATAGCTTCCGCTGAATTCCCGGCCGCAATTTCCGACTTCATTTCTTCAATTAACTCAAAATTGATTTCCGAAAAATTATTCACGAAGTTCAGAGGGTTTTGAATTTCATGCGCTATTCCGGCGGTAAGTTCACCCAGCGACGCCATTTTCTCCGAATGAATTAGTTGATTTTGCGTTGTCTTTAGCTCAGTGAGCGTATGTTGCAGTTCGTCCTTTTGCTGTGTTATTTCAGCGGTACGTTCTGCAACTATCATTTCAAGTTTCACGTTCTGAGCTTCTATAAATTTACTTCTTTCTTCTTCTTCAAGCGTCCTTTTTCTTTCCTTCTCGAGCGCTTTATTTTGTTTATTAGACTTTATCAGCATAGCAACCATCCACGTAACGGTGATTGCGCCTGCTATATCAAAATATGTTTCTATATTTTTATAAAAGCTGTTATTTACAGTTTTCACAATATCAGTGAAGAGAGACAGCACCACTACCGGCACCACAGCAATCATTGCTGTACGCACCCTTATCAACATTGGCTGCGTAAACGAAACGTAAATGATAGTAAGTAAAAGCAGGTGCCAGATCCAGGAGGTAATATATTCAATTGAAAGGGTAAGCTGCAAAGCAAATACCACGCCCACGCCTATCATCGCGTACAGAAGTATTTTATTCCACCAGGGGTGAGGCGAAAATGTACGCAGGTTTTTTCGAAGAAACCTTAAAAGAAAAAAACAAAGAATTGGTTCTAAAGTCATGACAATTTTTACGTTGCGGCTTCTCTTCGAAAAACAATTAGCGATACCAAATGCAGTGAAAGCAGGTTGGATACTCACTTTTTCTCACAGCTTCATTATCCTATTTAGAATTTTTTTTGTTTGCCTGAATATTCAGCAAGGTAGCTCAATAATAAATTCTGCATATTCTCCTTCTTTCGTATCTATTTTAATTTCCCCTCCGTGTGCTGTTACAATATCATAACTAAGCGACAAGCCAAGGCCAGTTCCCTGCCCTGTAGGTTTTGTTGTGAAAAACGGCTGGTACATTTTTTCGATCACTTTTTTGCTGATGCCAACTCCGTTATCTTTTATTTTTATTATAATATGATTCTTCGTTTTTTTAGTGCTTACCAATACTGTTGGTTCGTAATTGGAAGGTTGCCCATCAGCCACCAGCTTTGCCTTTTTTTCTGATACAGAATAAAATGCATTGTTGTATATATTCAAAAGAACGCGGCCAACATCCTGCGAAATGATATTAATTTTTCCTTCCGGTGTCGAAAGAAACTCATCAAAATCAGTTTTAAATTCGGCATTAAACCCTTTATCTTTTGCCCTCAACCCATGGTAACTCAGTCGCAGGTATTCATCGGCAAGAGCATTGATATCAGTCATTTCCTTTTGGCCAGAGCTTGACCGGGAATGATGCAACATACCTTTCACTATCGCATCGGCCCGCTTACCATGATGTGTTATTTTACTCTGGTTCTCTTTTATATTATCTGCAATCTCCAGCCCTTCATTTAAATTGCCTGAGGCAATCTCTGTCTTCATTTCATCAATAAGCTCAGTATTAATCTCTGAAAAATTATTTACAAAATTCAGTGGATTTTGAATTTCGTGTGCAATGCCAGCAGTGAGTTCACCCAATGACGCCATTTTTTCTGATTGTATCAATTGTACCTGCGTCGCCTTTAATTCAACAAGGGTCGTGTTCAGCTTTAAATTCGTATCGGAAAGTGTTTGGTTATTTTCATCGAGCGCTGCACGGGCTTTCGAGAGATCTTCTACCATATTATTAAATGCCTTACCCAACTGGCCTATTTCATCGGTTGAATCTATTTTCACTTTTTGATTAAGATCACCATCGCCTACCCGGTTGGCAGCATCGCGTAAAGCCAATACAGGTACGGAAACTTTTCTTGCTAAAAGCAATCCCAGTAGAATTCCTATCAACAATACTATTCCGCTCACAATTAATGATGTAAACCGAATCTTTTTTTGACTTTCATTAATCTCTTTAGTAGTAAAACCCAACAATATCGCCCCATTCATTACGGGGGTTTTAAAGACCCCACGTTTTACTATTACAGAATTATTTGACTGGATGCCGGCACTTGGTTGTTGATTTTCGGGGAATGTTTTGAAAAAAGTCTTCTTAATCCTATAGTGGTGGTGATCTGCGGTCCAAACAGTATCAAACTGCACGGTACTCACAAATTGAAGTCGGGGATCATCCTTTACAAACTGCATAGCAGTTTCAACCCCTTCAAAATTTTCTTCTGTAAGCGCAATTTTTACTCCCAGAGCTACCGTGTTTGCGAGGTTTTGTACTTCAGTATTGTAATTTTTTAATAACAGTTGTCTCTGTTGGGCTGGAAAATAAAACAGTGTGAAAAAAGTAAACATTACAACGATAGCAAATACCGTAAGCCAAATTTTTGATTTAAGGGTGAACACCATAATTTTTGATATTGATAATACCAGCCACTTAAATTACAGACTAAACTGGGTTTTCCCGTCAATGGCAATGATTTTAATGTCATTGTTGGCTACGGCCTGGTCAATTATGCCAATAGCACCGGGATTCTCTGCAACGAAGCTTTCAAGTTCTGAAGTTGTATTGAAAAATTTGGGAGCATGTGCATTTCCCTGGTAGGTTTGGCCAAGCCAAAATTTAAGCAACGCGTCGCCACTCATATTATATATTACCTGGGCGGTGTTTTTACCGATCGAGGTTGAAGTTTTCATAAGTGCAATCTTAACTTTAGTGCCACTGTTCCACCTTTGTCTCTCACCCTTTAAAACAGATTTTAGTTCTGACAGTTTCATTTCGGTAGGAACACCATTTTGGTTGCAAATAACTGTGAGCGTTTCGGATTGGCACCTTGAAACAAGGCCCGAAAACAAAAGACAAAAAATTACAGCAAACCTCGCCATTACTGGTTTTACCTCCTTTCTGCTTAATATGCTAACGTTATTGCACATATCCTAAAATCCAACAGCTATTTGAGCACTTATTTTATTTTTTTGTCCTGTAATTTCAGAATCCATATACTGGTATTCTAATTTTAAATTAGCGATGTAATTAATTTGGTAATTAACCCCAAAAAGGATTGAAGATCTGTTGTCTTTAAGATAGAAGACCTCTCCTTTTTGAAAGTGAACATCGTCTATTCTGAAGTAAGGAGTAATCTTATCTGTCACTTTGTAACCTGCGTATAAGTAAACGCCGGTAGTCTTTTTGTAACAAGTGGTATCAGTACGGTTTACTGCAAGTGTGCCCTCACCGAGAAATTCAAGTTTATTTCCAAAAGATGCAACTGATACAGTAAACAGATTTTGCACCGTCCTCCAGTTAATCACACGGTCTTCATGCCTTTCCTGATCGTCCTGGTGGTAATGTACTGCTGCGCCCTTCGATATTATATCATAATAATAGCTAGCGCCTATTCTAAGATTTTCTACCGGCTTTATGTGAGCAGCTATAGTAAGCGATTTATTTTTGTCGTTATCTTCTATCTCTGTTGATCCCAACCCATTGCCCACCATAAGGTCATACCCAAATTTCAATTTTCCAAGATCGTGTCCCTGTAATCCAATGCCTGTTGTGTGTAATGGAATTACATTGGCAATAAAAATAAGAGGCCTGTCTACTGTTGGATAAAAAAGCTTGCCATGATGATAAGTGTCATTCCAATAATCGATAGGAGTATGGTGTTTACCAAAAATTAGATTGTGATTCCCTTTGAAATTATATTTCATTATCACTCTTTCCACTTCCACCCCGAACTTGGTACCTTCAGAGTGTTCATCGTAGCGGAATACCGTTTCACCAAGAAAAGATAACCGGTCATTTAGTTCTGAAGTAATCAGGATATCCTGCTCACTAAAACCAAAAGATATCTTTCCATCTAGTGAATAAACGGATGCTGCGCTAAAACCGCGTATCTGCGTATTCTGTGCATAAGACGACAGGTTAAACAGTAACAAGGCAACAGTAAAAAAGTAGTGGCTTTTTTTCATTCCCATACATTAGGCGAATAACATTCTAAAATTAATTGTTATTATCTAAAGATAAATTGATTTTAAAGCAGGCAGAATGATAAGTTCTGCTGCCGATGATTTTTACGTTACAAAAATTAATGTATCAATAACGGTTGTTGTATCAGGCCTGCATCACTTTGGATAGTTAATTTATAATTACCGGAAGATATCGCCTCCGGCATTTGTATATCCAGGATGTTGCTTCCTTTGGAAGCGACGATCACATCATGCTTCACAATTCTTCCGGTTAGGTCTACCAATTTAATATGAACTGTTTGGCTCTCTTTGGATACAAAGTTCACATGGAGCAAACTTCCGGCTTTTAATGGATTTGGATAAATTCCTTTTATAAAAGTTGAAGTTGCTTTTAAGACGACGTTAGTAATCCTGGAATATATTTTTGCACCATCTTTATCAACAAGTAAAAGCCTGTAGAAAATTGGTTTCTCAAAAAAGGATGGGTTATCGTCAGTAAAATTATAGCTTTTTGATAGGCTGCTGTTGCCCGATGCGTCTACTTTTCCAATATCAGTAAACTGGCGGTTATCATAGCTTTTCTGAATCATGAAATATTTGCTATTAATTTCCTGCGCCGTTTGCCATGAAAGAATAACCTGGTTATTTTTTGTTACAGCGTCGAAACTATATAATGTTATCGGAAGTGAAGATGAAATAGTGCTGGATGTATAAACATAATCCAAACCAGAAGCTCCATCTGCATTTGCTGCAACACCTGCAAAATAAAAGGTCACCGGCCCCATATCAGTTGCCGGAGGTGTCCAGGTCAAATTATCGAAAACATAAGAGCTGCTTAATGCCGTAATCGGCGCAGCAAAATGGCTAAGCTCTTTTCCTGCAGCGTCATTAGAATTGATCGCAGCATTGGCATTGGTGGAATTGAATGTTCCAATGGGATTTCCCAAACCATCGACTGCAACAATAGAAAAGCCCCAGCGCTTCCTGTCTGCAGCACCATGGGAAACGGTAACACTAAAACTCATTGCACCTGCTCCCGCTGTATATATCGTTGGTAATCCTGTTGTAGTCACGCTACCTCCACCGGAATTATCTGCGAAGGATGCATGGCATCCTAATCCATTGTTACTGCAGGTTACTCCCGGAGTGACCCCGGTACTACCGGCGGGAGGGGTAAATGAAGAAAGAACACTGGAAGTTCCAATAATAAATATGAAAACTAACACGATAATGTAAGTAGATTTTTGTACCATAAAAAAGATTTACAGATTATTTTAATGAGAGGAACCCAGGTACAAATTAATATTTATCAGTCTTTCAAAAGATGGAATGGAAGTAAGAGAAAACACAGGTAAAGCCTAAAGCACTAATGGTATTTCAATTGGTTGGAATTCAGTAACCTAAATTAATGAATATTTTAGTTTATAAGAGAAATAAAAATTTAAGCAAGGTTTTACGAAAAAAATTCAAAGCGACTCCTTGGCTAATTATCAGGCGCGCCACTATTAATCCAGCAAATAATTTTATTTTTTTGAGCACTCGATAAGGTGTCAGGAGGCAAAGGCATACTATTGGCGCTTACTGCCAGGTTAATCTTGAGGCGCTGATTAAAAACCTCGGTATAATTAGTTAAGGGTCCTCCGGCGTTAATACTTCCGGCAGCGTGGCAGCCTGGGCTGGTAGCGCAATGCGAATTAATAATTGGTTGTACATCTGCCAAAAACTTGTATGATAAGCCTGCGCATGGATCTGTTGATTCAATACAATCGCATTTACCACAGCCTTGAGAAAGCATAGAAAGCGTTGCAACGAAAAGTAAAAAAATGATTACTCTTTTAATTTGCATATCTGAAGTTAAGCAAGAAAGTAATATCGTAGTAAATAACTCAGTTTTTTTTACATTATTTCCTCCTGCACCAGATTATAAAAGTTTATGTATCGGAAGCTTGATAATAAATTCCGTGAACTTACCCTCTTCTGTTTCCGCTTTCATTTCTCCGCCATGCCCTTTCGTAATTATATCATAGCTTAATGATAAGCCAAGACCTGTCCCTTGCCCAGACGGCTTGGTTGTAAAAAAAGGAAGAAAGATCTTGTCTAATATTTTAGCGGGGATTCCCATGCCATTATCTCTTACGATAATCTCAACACGGTCAGCTAATTTTTTTGTAGTCACAGAAACTTTCGGCTCGTAGTTTTGCAATTCTAACGATACTTCATGTTTCTTTTTTTCAGTTACTGCATAGAACGCGTTATTAAATAAGTTTAGGAGCACTCTGCCGATTTCCTGTGGGTTCACATTAAGTTTTCCGATCGATTCATCGAAATTGGTCTCCATTGCGGCATTAAAGCTCTTGTCCTTTGCGCGAAGCCCATGATAACTCAGCCTAAAATATTCTGATGCGATGAGGTTGATGTTTACCGGTTCTTTCTCTCCACTTGTATTTCTTGAATGCAGAAGCATTCCTTTTACAATATCATCCGCCCGTTTGCCGTGATGTTTTATTTTATCAAGATTTTGAGTTACTGCTTCTACTATTCCTTCAATGGTTTGTTTTCCCTCTTCTGATATATCTTCTTTTTCGATCAAATCCTTCATTTCAATTAGCAACTCATTGTTTACTTCAGAAAAGTTATTTACAAAGTTCAACGGGTTTTGTATCTCGTGGGCTATGCCTGCCGTTAGTTCTCCCAGCGAGGCCATTTTTTCTTTTTGAACAAGTTGTAGCTGCGTAGATTTAAGATGAGTGAGAGATGCCTGCAACGCCTCTTTTTGATCCTGGAGCTCTGCCGTTCTTTCTTCCACACGCTTCTCGAGCAGTTCATTTTGTTCAGTGAGAATGCGCTGTTGCTCCTCAAACATGGCCTGCATGTTTTTATGATACTGGATCTTTTTGCGCTGGCTTGTAATAAACGAAATAAGGAAACTGGTAAACAACAATACCATTGCTGAAATACCAATAAAAACACGAAGCACAGTACTAGATAGGAGCAGGCACATAAAATGCTTTGGATATAAAAATACAAAGGAAGATGTAAGCAACGTTATGAACGTTCCACATATTCAGAGCAATTTGAGGGTTTTCAGTTATCATAGGAACGTAGAAAAGAAAAACAAAAAAATTGGCAGCCACATAAATGGCAAGTCCTGTTACCACCCAAAAGCCTTTTGTGCCCGTTATGCCAGCCGTTTCACTTCTTAATTGCGAGAGGTAATAAAGCATGCAATAGATCAATAAAAGAAAAGCTTCCATTGAAAAAAGGTTGCCGCTGATATAACGTTCAAAAAAGAAACTCTCATTAAAAGAAAAATTAATGATCGCGAATGCGAAATAAATAACCGGCAAAAATCTATTGATACTTTTATAAAACTTTTGATTGAATAAAATAAAAAAATAACTAAAGCACACAAAGCGTACAATGGAATGGATATTATAGAGTGGGTTGTTACTTATAGAATGCGAGCGGTGGCTTTCATTATATTCACTCAAAATATCACATACCAGGTTCAGGAGGAGCGCCAGCCAAAGGTACACTATTACCGGCCTCATATATCGCGGCTGTTTTCGCCTGACCGCAAGGGTTATCAAGGGTATCAGTAAAGCCCATACTTCCGACCAGTCAAGAATTGAAATAATATCACTCATTCACTTGCATTTCAGTTTTTACAAGGCAGTAAAACGTTGGAAAAATGAAAATTACAGTTTAAATTTAAGAAGACTAAAAAAGTCCTCTTTAGGCAACCTATCCAATAAACTCAAAATGCAAGCCTGCGGTTAATTCATGATTTATCAATGACTGGCAGCAAAACTTAAATTTTATTATTATTACTGTTTTGTATTTTTCTTTAAGGAAGGAAAGGAACTATTTTGTCTGTGGGATTGATCTAAGATAGCTTTATTGCCAGTTAATCTGAGGCCACATAACTACTTTAATTCTTCTCTTAACCTATCTCCCTTTTCTTTGTTATTAACTTATCATGAGTAAAGTTTATAGCCTGCGTAAGGTTCAGTTATTGCCGATAACAATTGAGCAGGCATGGGAATTTTTTTCTTCGCCTGCCAATCTAAAAAAGATTACTCCCCCGGAACTTGGTTTTAATATTATTTCAAAACATCAGGGCGATGCGATGCATCCAGGTCAGCTCATTGAATACACTGTGAAGCCGGTATTTGGTATACCCTTATATTGGATGACGGAGATCACACATGTGCAACACATGAAATATTTTGTGGATGAACAGCGGTACGGTCCTTATTCTTTCTGGCACCACCAGCATCATTTTAAAAAAACGGATAATGGTGTTGAGATGACTGATATCGTTCATTATAAAATTCCTTTCTGGTTCCTGGGCGACATTGCCAACACACTATTTGTAAAAGGGCAACTTCAAAAAATCTTTGACTTCAGGGAAAAGGTGGTGAACGACTATAAGTTTTAGTTTTTCTCACTGTCTATTGAACAAAGAGTCAGGGACAACTCCGTTGAGATTAAATTTTTGTATCGAACATTCATAGTAAAAATCTCATCATAATTTATTCTTTCAAATTATATTTTCTTATCAGTTCCCTTGTTTTAATTCCTGACTCTTTCAAATCTTTCGGCTGCCAGTTTCCGCTTGAGTCGGCTCCGGCCTTTAGAACGCTACAAGTTTCATCCTTGTCGGAAAGTGACCATGTGACCCAGCTTATCTTATTTTTTTCCGCCCAATCGATCCATTTATTCCATTTCTCATAATTTATCGGACCATCACCGGTGGCTTCCATGCCTGCACATTCCGAAATAAAAATGGGAATGCCTTTGCTTAATGCATAGTCGCACCTTTCGCGCAGTTGTTGTTTATGGGTTTCTGCATAAAAATGCATCGTGTACATAATACCGGTAACATGCTGCAAAGGTGCATCTGCAACAAGATTTATATCCTGGTCCCAGTGCGGACAACCAACAAGAATAAGATTATCGGGATCGATTTTCCTGATAGTTGTGATGACTTCATTTGAATATAATTTTACAGAATCCCAGCTTTCATAATCCGGTTCGTTGAAGATCTCATAAATTATATTAGGGTAACGGCCATAGGTAGCCGCCATCTCACCAAAGAATTGTTTCGCTTCATTCAATTTTATATTGTGGCTGTGAAAATCTATAATGACATAGATACCATCTTTAATGGCTGCGTCTACTACAGCTTTCACTTTATCCACTGACCATTCAGGTTTATCAATGTATCCTTGTTTTGGCTCTACGCCCATTGCAGCAAGCACTACAGAACAACTCCAATCTTTATAAAGCCAGTCTACAGCACCTCCATTGTAAAACCTCGGATGAAAGCAATGCCAGCCAAAACTCATACCCCGCAGTACAACATCCTGGTTATGCTCATCTTTTAGATGCAGCCCATCTACATCTAGTTTACCGTATTCATTTACCGGCTGGCCTTTCGCTGACAGAGAAGAAACAAAAACAAAAAATAGAATAATGATTAAGCGATATTGCATGCAAGTAAATTTTTATTCGATGGTTACTGACCAACTGTATTCACATCGTTCCAGTCATCCGTTCTAAAAGTATTTACCGGCAAACCATCTTTACTGAAAAGATTAGGCATAGAAGAATTAGTAAAACCGAAGCGCACAGCAACAGGATCCTTAATTTCTTTATTCGATACTACCACCATATTGCCATCAATTTTTGCTGAAGCAGGTTTGAAAATTTTATCCTCGCCCGCAATATAAAAATCTGTTGGGGCGCCATTTTTAGTGATCAATCCACTATCGACGTTATTAAAATAGATTCTCACTTTATTTTTTTCAATTTTCATATCCTGATAAGAAGGACTTTTATAGCTAATACCGGTTTGGCCATACGTCTCTGCTAAAGCATAGTTTGCGAGGCGCAGACCAACATCTTTTTTGTCTTTAGGATGAATATTATTTATATCATCCACAAGATCATTTACAACGATCACACCCGTTTTTGGCAGAGTTGTAGTTTTGGTTTGCGCTTCCTGTAACATAGCAGCTGAAATGCTTTTGCCATAGCCTGCATAAGGTGCTATTTGTACAAAGTAAAAAGGAAATTCTTTATCCCAAACCGTTCTCCATGACTTGATCATTGAAGAAAATAGTTGTCCGTAAGTTGCTGCGGCACCTACATTCGCTTCTCCCTGGTACCAGATAACACCAGCTATTGTATAATTGGTTATGGGATATACCATGGCGTTATATATAGCAGCCGGTCGTATAGGTCCCCATGGAATTTTTTTAAGGCTATCAGCAGCTTTCTTAAGAACAGGGTTTGTTGCGATAGTTTCATAAGGCGTCCATACCTCAGCAGGAGTACCGCCCCACGCTGCTTCAATAAGGCCTACGGGAAGGGATAAAGTTTGTTGTAATTTTTGTCCAAAAAAATATCCGGTCAAACTGAATTTTGCAACATCTTCGGGGTTGCAAACCACCCACTCTCCTTTAGTATTGTCTTGCGGATATCCGGCTGTCAATCTTGGAATATGAAATAAGCGAATGCTTTTGTTATTTGCATTTTTTATATCATCATCGTATCTTTTTATGCCCCAGCTGTAGCTCATTTCCATATTGCTCTGGCCGCTGCATAGCCATACCTCACCAATCAGTACATCTTCTATTATTATCTTATTACTGCCACTGATCGTAACAGAATGTGGGCCGCCTGCCCCGGGTGTTTGAACATTGATCATCCATTTGCCGTCAGCTGTCCCGACTGCACTATCAACTTGTTGGCTCCAGTCAGATGTAATTTTGATCTTTTCACTTGGGTCGCACCATCCCCAAAACTTTACATTACTTTTTTGTTGCAGTACCATGTGGTTGCCAATTATAGCAGGCAAGCGCACTTCAGCATGTGCAGAGAAAAAGAGGGTTAATAAAAAAAGTAACGCAGATAGTTGAAAAAAATGTTTATTCATGTTCCTGATTTTTTGCGATAATCGTTGATGTTTTTGAATCATTAAGTTATGCAATATTTAAAGGCCCAGAGGGCTGTAATTTTGGTAACAATATGAATCATGTAACACAGCCCCGAAGGGGCGGCATTTAAACATTTAATCATAAAATTCAAAGAGGTATTGATCTTCATAAGCCACTTCAAAATCTAAAAGCATTTTCAAATATTCCTCTTTAAATGTTTTTGTTTTATGATGCTCTTCCTGGTTAATAATATATTTGATCACAATATCTCGTTGGCTTTTAGAATATGAAAAGGCGCCATATCCTGCCTGCCACTGGAATTTGCCTTTCAAAAATTTTTCTTCATTTATCCATTTACTGCTATTAGCTTTTACGACACTCATAAAATCTGAAATAGATATGGTAACAGGTAAGCCAAATAAAATATGAACATGATCTTTCCAACCACCAACTGCCAGAGATTTTGCTCCTTTATTTTTTATAATACCGGCAATGTATTTATGTAAGACATATCTCCATTCTTTTATAATAAAGTTTTCTCGATTCTTAACTGCAAAGACCGCATGAATTGTTATTTGAGAATAAGTATTTGCCATTTGACGATGTGCAGAGAAGTCTTAGATTTTATGATTATTAAATTGTCGCCCCTCCGGGGCTTGCTTACCTTGCTTAGCTACTTTACCAAAATAGTAGCCCTACAGGCTTAATAATATGAAATTTTTTATTACAACTTACTATTGTAAATCGTGAAATGACTAAACAATCTTTTTACAATTCTAAAAATCATCCTTTCTCACTCAACTCGAGCCATCGCATTTCTTTCTGATCAAGCAATACAATTATTTCATTAACCCTTTCCGCAGCCCCCTGTAATTTTTCATAATCCATGCTTCCATTATTCATTTTTACCTGCAGCAATTGCTTTTCTTTTTCGAGCACAGGAATTTCCTTCTCCAGTTTTTCGAATTCACTTTTTTCTTTGAAAGATAATTTTTTTACGACTGCATTTTTGTTAGTATTCGCAGTAACCACGGTTGGCTTTTCTTGAGCTGGCTGTGAAGTATTGTTTTTACCAGGCTCGTTTTTATTTTCTTCCAATTGCTTCCAAAGCCTGTATTGAGTGTAGTTCCCGGGGAAATCTTTTATTTCTCCATCGCCTTCAAATGCAAAAAGATGATCAACCAGGCGATCCATAAAATAACGGTCGTGGCTTACTATTAAAATGCAGCCGGGAAAATCCTGCAGAAATTCTTCAAGCGTTCTCAGCGTTTGCAAATCAAGATCATTAGTGGGCTCATCGAGCACGAGGAAGTTTGGATTTTTAAATAAGATACTTAATAAGTGCAGCCTTCTTTTTTCGCCACCGCTTAGCTTACTTAATGGAGTAAATTGTTGCTGTGCTGTAAAGCCAAACTTCTCCATGAATTGCGTAGCACTTATCTTACTGCCATCTGCCAATGGAAAAAACTCTGCAAAATCTTTTACATATTCAATGGCTCTTTTGTCTTCCTTGTATTGTAATCCTTCCTGTGCAAAATTTCCAAAAATGACTGTATCACCATGATTTATTTTGCCACTGTCCGGTGGTACAATGTCGAGTGCCACTTTTAAGAATGTTGATTTACCGGTGCCATTTTTTCCAACTATCCCTATACGTTCTCCTCGTTTAAATGTATAATCAAAACCTTTCATGATTATCTTATCACCATAAGCTTTATAAACTTTCTTCATCTCCAGAACCTTACCTCCAAGTCGTGTCATCTTCACCTGTAATGATACCTCTGCAACTTCTTTTTTCTGGCTCACCCGCTCTTGCACATCTACAAAAGCATCCTGCCTGCTTTTTGATTTGGTCGTGCGGGCTTTCGGCTGTTTGCGCATCCATTCCAGTTCTTTCCTGAAAATGTTTTTATCCTTTTGCAGTTCGCTTTGTTGCACTTCGAGCCTCATTGATTTTTGCTCCAGGAAATAATCGTAATCTCCTTTGTACACGTAAAGCTTTTCATCTTCAAGCTCAATTATTTCATTGCAAACGGCATCGAGAAAATAGCGATCATGTGTCACCAGCAACAACGTGCTTTTGTTGGTTGCCAGAAAGTTTTCCAGCCATTCAATCATGTCTACGTCCAAATGGTTGGTAGGCTCATCCAATATCAGCAGGCATTTTCCTTCATGGAGCTGCGATTCAATTAAAGACTGTGCTAATGCCACTCGTTTACGCTGGCCGCCACTCAGGTTTTTAACAGGTTCATTCAGATGATGAAGATTAAGCTTACCCAATATTTGCTTGAGGTCACTTTCAAAATTCCATGCATTGGCTTCCGTGAGTAATGTAACGAGATGGCTTACCCGATTTTCATCCTGCACTTCTTGCTCCATTAATATTTCATATTCCTTTACAAGACGAACAATGGGGTTATCGATGTTTAAAATATTATCCCAAATCGATTTGTCATTATCAAAAGCAGTGTCCTGCTGAAGCATGATCACCTTTACATCTTTGTGCACCCATACCGTTCCCGAGTCGGCCGTATCAAGGCCGGCAATAATTTTAAGAAGGGTAGATTTCCCGCTCCCATTGCGGGCTACGAAAGCAATTTTATCCCCCTCTTCCACAAAAAAAGTGATGTCGTTAAAAAGCTTTCTTATTCCAAAAGATTTACTTAAATTTTCTACCGAAGCGTAATGCATAGCGACAAAGTTATATGAAATGTTATATCGCTATGAAAGCACTATTTTTGGAACCCGCTATTTAAATCAAAAAAATTGAAAACCTATTTTTAACGATGGAAAAAAATATATCTATACATCCTACTGCAGTGATTGATGAAGGAGCGCAAATAGGCGAAGGAACGAGAATATGGCACTTCTGCCATATAATGCCGGGCGCAAAAATTGGCAGCAATTGTAACCTTGGCCAAAATACTTATGTTGATAATAATGTGGTTATTGGTAATGGGGTCAAAGTTCAAAATAATGTTTCGCTATATAATAGCGTAACGGTTGAAGATGATGTTTTTATCGGGCCTTCTGTCACCTTTACCAATGTCATTAATCCACGGGCTTTCGTAGAAAGAAAACATGAGTTCAGGAAAACTTTAGTAAAGCAAGGCGCATCGATTGGCGCTAATGCAACGATCATGTGCGGTATTGAAATAGGTGAATACTCTATGGTAGGCGCCGGTGCTGTTATCACAAAAAATGTTCCTCCATATATGCTTGTTTTAGGAAACCCCGGCCGGGTAATTAGCAAAGTTTCAAAAGATGGAATTATAGACGACAATCCTGCAAAAGGATTGTAAAATAAGAACGCCTAAATTTTAAAGTTGAAAGCTAACTTCATCTTTTATCAATGATGTTAAGCTTTTAAAAATTCTTTTACTGGAGTTTGAAAACCTAACATGGCTGATTTTAAATTGATATTTTTGCCACCTTTTAAAGAAAAGGTAAATGCAGCATAAAATATTAATTACAGGTGGCGCGGGTTTTATTGGGTCACATCTTACAAGATTATTTGTAAATAAATACCCTGGTTACACAATTGTAAATCTCGATAAACTTACGTACGCAGGAAATCTTGAAAATCTTCGTGATATAGAAAAAGCTGCCAACTACACTTTTGTAAAAG
>JBDTVF010000030.1:0-21222 GCA_040007325.1 Ginsengibacter sp.
GAGCCGAGGCCACCATTTGTTGGCTCATTATAAAGATCCCAGAATAAAATCCGCGAGTCGTTCTTAAAACGTTCAATCGCTGCTTTTACGTAGGCTTCCAGCTTTGGATAGGTTGTAGTATCCGTTACCATGCTATGCCCGGGGCTTGGCGACCATGCCCATGCATACCAGCCTTCGAGTGGCTCAGGCTGCTTGCCAATATGCGGATCGGAATTAATACCAAACACACAATCATCAAACAGAGCGGGGACAAATTTTATATGATGCTTATCGCAAATGGCAGCGAATGTGTCCAGCGTTTTTAAAAAGTATTCTGGGTCATCGGCATACACTGCATATTGTAAAACGGCCCGTAAAACATTCAATCCTGTTTTTTCAGCAAGCGCTATTTCTTTATCAATAGCGTCAGCATCAAAACTTGTTTTATCCCACATGGCTGTATAGTTAATAGCATACGCCGGAATATAATTAAAGCCACATAACCAAGGTTGTTTATTGTACCAATCCCAGGCTTTTTTTTCAGTCCAGCGTTTTGTTGAATCTTGTGCTTGTATCTGTATTGCAAAAGTTATCAGCACAAAAAATAAAATTGAAACAAAATTTTTTTTCAAAATTGTATAATTAATCTGCGGAGTGAAAGTTTTTAATACTTCATGTCCCTCTCTGGAGGAGAAGGGTTGGGGTGAGGCTATTCAGAGCACCATTGGGTTTAATGCCAGATGCTATGTAATTTCTTGTATTCTATTTTTTTGAAAATAATATCATTCTGTGTTTCAATATTAATTTTATTGTATGGCTCATTCGGGAAAAAAATTTCACTCATAACGGATAATCCATCATCTGCAAATAATTCAACAGAGCTTACATCAATGATTAATGTCATATCCATTTTGCTATTGTCACTAAAACGCGGTGCTGTATGTATTGCGGAAAAACCTTCCTTGAAATCAGTCTTTCCGGATTTTGTCCTGTCAATGAAGTAGTGGTTTTTATTTTTATCATACCCGATTATGAGTTTCTCGTTTATATAATTTGAAAGGACAAGAGAGAAATCTTTTATTTCATCAAGCTTCAGATCGATACGGCAAGGGAAATTTAAATTTCCTGTTTTTTCAGAAATATCAAGGCTTCCGGACACCTTTACATTTTGTACGATCATTGGTTTCGATTCAATTTTCGATAATTCATCTACCGGTTCGGAAGCTACAAAAACCTGTTGGCCTGCATGTTTTATTTTTAGTTCTCTTGGTATTGTCATTGCATTTCTCCACGCAATTGTAGGAACTTCATTTGCATACATCCAATTACTCATCCACCCTAAAAATATTTTTCTATCGCCGGTATTGCTCCACGTGATGCCGGCATATTCGTCCGGGCCATAATCAAGCCATCTTGTTTCGGTATCATTAGGGGTGAATTTATTCCCATCAAAGTCACCCAAAAAGTATTGTGTTGCTGAACCTTTATTAGGGCCACCGGGATTTATGTTTACTATAAGCACCCATACTTTTTTGCCATTATCATCAAGAGTAAATAAATCAGGGCATTCCCACACGCCGCCGTGGGCGCCAATGTTGGAACCCACCTCGCTTTCTTTATTCCAATCTTTTAAATTTTTTGAGGAATAAAAAGTGATACGGTCTTTTGTGGCTAATGTCATTATCCACTTTTTACCTGCTTCATACCACATTACTTTCGGGTCACGAAAATCGATAATCCCGGGATTTTTCAACACAGGATTTTTGGCATATTTTATCCACGTGTTTCCATTATCAAGACTATATGCCAAACTTTGATTTTGAAAATCAATTCTGCCGGAATCAGGTTTTGGATCATGATGTGTGAATATAGCTACCAGGGGGACTTGTCCGTCTTTACCAAAACCGGACGTATTATTTTTGTCAACTACAGCGCTTCCTGAAAAAATATATCCTAAGCTATCCGGATACAGAGCGACGGCTTCACGTGTCCAATGGATCATATCTTTACTCGTTGCATGGCCCCAATGCATAGGCCCCCATGTGGTACCGCCAGGATGATACTGAAAAAATAAATGATAAATGCCTTTGTAATAAACCATCCCGTTAGGGTCATTTACCCAGTGTGCTTTTGGCGAAAAATGGATTTGCGGCCGGTATGCTTCATGCAGGCCTTCTGTAGACGACTGTGCAAGAATGCCGCAATTAAATAACTGCAATCCTAAAACACAAAGTACAATGCTGTATATTCTTCCTCTCATAAAATCCATTTAGGATCCTCTCGATAAACTGGTAATTAAAAAATAAGGATCATCATCAATTTGAAAGACTTTATCAATGCAAGATAAAATGTTTCTGAATTTATTCAATTTGATTCAAACAAAATTTCGTTGCAACTAAATTTGACTTAACAACAACTGTAAAAGGATCAAAAAAGGTACCTTGCGATGCACAAACGAATGCTTGAGCTCAGGTCATTCTTTATATCAGCTTTAAATGAAAGCTATTGAAGTGCAATCCTTTCTAAAATATTAAAAATTGATTACATGAAGTTCTTCCTTTTGCGAATCACCAAAAAGTTTGCGTGTTTATTTTTTCTTATCGTGTTTTCAGGCAATTTGATTGCACAAAGCGAGCGGTCGGTATGGAGCAAAGAAAAAGCAAAGAGCTGGTATGCAAGCCAGTCCTGGCCTGTAGGAGCAAATTATATAAGTAGTAATGCGATCAATCAACTGGAGATGTGGCAGGCTGCAACTTTTGACTCGACTTTAATTGATAAAGAGTTGGGATATGCGGAAGGGATAGGTATGAATGTGATGCGTGTTTTTTTACATCATCTTGCGTGGCAGGCAGACAAAAGCGGGTTTAAAAACCGGATGAAAGCTTATCTGAGGGCGGCCGATAAGCATCATATAAAAACGATGTTTGTTTTTTTTGACGACGTATGGCAGGATACTTATAAGGCCGGTAAGCAACCTGATCCAAAACCCGGAACACACAATTCGGGCTGGATACAGGACCCCGGAAAACTTATCTATATGGACCTTTCGTCTGTAGATATGCTGGAGAAATATGTAAAGGATATTCTTACCACATTTAAAAATGATAAGAGGATATTGTTATGGGATCTGTATAATGAACCCGGTAATTCAGGGCATAAAAATGAAAGCATGCCATTGCTGAAAAATATTTTCAAATGGGGCAGGCAAATCAATCCAATTCAACCTTTAAGCGCCGGTGTGTGGGCTTTGGATTTAAAAGAGCTTAATGAATTCCAACTTGATAATTCAGATGTAATTACTTATCACAATTATGGTGATGAAATTGCTCATCAAAAATGGATAGATTCTTTCCTTCTCAAGACTGAACGTCCACTTATCTGCACGGAATATATGGCTCGTACCCGCAACAGCCATTTCGAAAATATAATGCCTATTTTAAAAGCGCATAAGATCGGCGCTATTAACTGGGGCCTTGTTTCCGGCAAGACAAATACGATTTATGCTTGGGATACACCAATACCTGATGGCAGCGAGCCTGCAGTTTGGTTCCATGATGTTTTCCGCAAAGATGGTACGCCTTACAAAGCGGAAGAAGCCGAATTTATAAAAAAGATGACCGGTAAGTAAGGGGCATTACGGTGTTTTCGATTGTGTATTTTACATATCCACATGGAGGTTATGTAAAACAATTGCTATGTTTGACCAAAGAAATGAAATGAGTGGAGAGCATGACAAACTAAAAACGATTGCGGCAGTAACGGTAGAAAAATTTAAAGAATTATTTGAAGGGGAACCGTTGCTTGTGCGTTCGCCCGGAAGAATAAATATTATCGGCGAGCATACTGATTATAATGAAGGATTTGTGCTGCCTGCGGCCATCGATAAGGCCGCATATATAGCCATTGCTCTCCGCGATGACGAAGAGATCCATCTTGTTGCTCATGATCTCGATGAAAAATTTTCTGTTAACATTAATGACCTGAAACCTGTTGGCGATATTAGCTGGCCCAATTACATTTTAGGAGCCGTTGCGCAGTTTAAGAATAATCATGTTAAGCTCAAAGGTTTTAATGCAGTGCTGGCAAGCGATGTGCCTATTGGCGCAGGACTGTCTTCATCAGCAGCGGTTGAATGCGCTACAACATTTGCTCTCAACGAGCTTTTAAAAACAGATCTGCAAAGCATAGAAATGGTAAAGATGGCGCAGAAGGCAGAGCATGAATATGCAGGTGTTATGTGCGGTATCATGGATCAATTCGCATCGATGATGGGGAAGGTAAACCATGTAATTAAACTTGATTGCCGCACCCTGGACTACGACTATGTTCCTTTTAATCTTGAAGGAATTAAAATATTACTGCTTGATACAAATGTGAAGCATTCATTGGCATCTTCAGAATATAATACGCGACGCCAGGAATGCACACAAGCAGTTGAATGGATAAAAGAACATGAGCCAAAAGTAAATTCCCTGCGTGATGTTACTGAGGATATGCTTGATAAATTCGTTTTGCCAAAAGATAAAGTGATCGATATGCGCAGCCGCTTTATCGTGCAGGAAATCGATCGCCTTCAACGGGGTTGCGAAGATCTGCGTAAAGGCAACATTAATGCGCTCGGAAAAAAAATGTTCGAGACACATGATGGTCTTAGTAAAATGTATGAAGTAAGTTGCGATGAGCTCGATTTTCTCGTTGACTTTGTAAGAGATAACGATGCAGTAATTGGCGCCAGAATGATGGGAGGTGGCTTTGGAGGCTGCACGATCAATCTTGTAAAAGAAGAAGAGATTGAAACACTTACTCACGAAATATCAAAAGAATACAAACAACATACCGGTAAAAAGCTTACTCCTTATATTGTGTCAATCAGCGATGGTACAAGTTGCGTTTCGTGATCTTTAGTTTGCCCGGTAATAAAAAATATATAACGTCCGCGATTGGTTTCAATATATGGATCAACCCAAGAAACGTAATCGTTGCTGTCAGGTTGTGCGGGATAAACTTCTATTTCAGAAAAGCCAAGGTCTTTGCCGTCGCCATCAGTAGCCTCGAATCTTACCCACGAATTTTTTTTTGGATCAAATTTTACCAACCTCGCATTGCCATCATTAGGGATCTCATTTACCCAAAGCTGGCTGCCATCGCTAAAGATTAACTTGCCACCGGCAATGTGTTCATTAAGATCAGGCCTGTCAAAGAGTAGAATTTTATTAACCACTTCGGGTTGTTGCCATGTCAGTTGTATCCATGGAAATCTCACATAACCCCAGTCGGTTGAAACTCCTTCGCAAGCCCATTCGCCTTTCCCACTTACACCAATGATACCGTCCGTTACATTTGAAGGATTAAATTTTTCATTTAGCATGGTAGATGCAGTAACCTTTGCCAGTGGCGCTATATTCAGTGGCCCTGATATACATGCCATCGCAGATATGCATATGAAAAGGAATACAAGTAAACTTGTTTGAATCATTTTCAAATGTTTTTAAGAAAAAATTTTAAAATGGGACAGAATGAGCAATCGAAAAAGCAACCAAATATTATGTCTGAAATTGTTACGCGTTTCAATAAAATTATTCCGCCGGCCCAACCGTTGAGGTTGTCTTCTCGCTAATTGAGTCTGATGGCAACCAGGATAATTCTATTTCTTCTAAAGACTTTCCTTTAGTTTCAGGAATCATTTTTAATATGAAGATGAATGCAACGATCGCCATGAGCATGTATATCCAAAAAGTAAATGCGCTGCCAATGGAATCTAATAACATTGGGAAAGTTTGCGAAACAACATATACAGATACCCAAAGGAAAAAGATGCAGACTGACATCGCTGCGCCCCGGTTGCGGTTAGAAAATATTTCAGAGATAACTACAAATGCCAATGGTCCCAGTGATATTGCGAAAAAAGCGATATAGCCGAGAATTGCAATTAGCACAAGATAGCCCTTTGCAAAACCAAAGTAGAAGGCACTGCCCACTATTGCGAGGCATAC
Source organism: Ginsengibacter sp. (assembly GCA_040007325.1). Lineage (GTDB taxonomy): Bacteria > Bacteroidota > Bacteroidia > Chitinophagales > Chitinophagaceae > Ginsengibacter. The sequence goes on from JBDTVF010000030.1 coordinate 5,973, forward strand.
AGCCATTCCTGATGAGCCGATAAGTAATAAAGTTCTGCGGCCCCATTTGTCAACATATTTAATGGCAACCAATGTAAATAAAACATTGATAACGCCTACCAAAACTGTTTGCATCAATGCAGACCCTGACGCATCCCCTGTTGATTTAAAGATTTCCGGTGCATAATACATTATGGCATTAATACCTGTTATCTGTGCGAAGATGCATAAAAGGATTCCTATCATTAACGCTTTGCGAACGCCGGGTTTTAAGATGTCTGAAAAAGAACTTTTTTCAATATTGAGTGCAGCTTTAATTTCATCGAGTTCACTTTTTGCTTTTACAGAACCATTTATTTTTGCAAGGATAAGTTCTGCATCATTCCAACGCTCTTTTTGCGCAAGCCAACGCGGGCTTTCAGGAACAAAAAAGAGCAGTATTAAAAAAATCACAGAAGGAAAGATGCCCGATCCAAACATCCATCGCCATCCCGTAGAGACATTCCATGCTTCATCGTACCACCCGGCGATGGTGGCATTTACAAAATAGATAAGTAAGATGCCACATACAATGCCAAGCTGGTTAATAGATACCAATTGGCCTCTTATTTTAGCGGGGGCAATTTCTGAAATATACATTGGTGCCAGCATGGATGCTATGCCTATTCCAAGCCCGCCGATTAACCGAAAAAAAACAAACCAGTTCAAACTCATTGGCATTGCAATGCCTAATGATGAGATGGCAAATAATATGGCTGAAAGGATCAATACTTTTTTACGGCCGATTGCATCACTTAATTTGCCGGCAAACATGGCTCCTACGATGCAACCTATAAGCGCACACGAAGCAACCCAACCTACCATAGTTGATGAAAGATCGTATCGCTTTTGTATAAAGCCTATCGCGCCGGCTACTACTGCGGTATCGTATCCAAACAATAAACCGCCAACCGCCGCAACGATCGTTGCTTTGTATACATACCATTTACTGCCCTGGTTATTCATATTTTTTAATTAATGCGGTAATCGATCAGGTTTTGTGTTCTCACATATGCTTTAATGGTAGCACATTCCCGCCCTTCACTTTGGCCATATGGTCTAATAGAATATGCACCCACGGTAGCCGGAACAATGAAGGTCTCGGCGTAATGGATAATAAATGGTTCGAACAAATCATCAGGACTTTCCACGATGGCTTCTCTGCCTTCTATAAGATTGAGCACATTAAAAACACCATTAGTATTGTGGGCTACTTTTTTGGTGAACCAATGCCGCCTGGTTTCAATGAAAGAAGTTTTATCAAGGCCTGTACGTTCTTCCAGCCATCCATCACCCTGGCTTATTTTTTCAAACCGGTTAATAATATTTTCTTCTGTCCAGCTTGCAGTGCGATCCCATTGTATTACCTGCTTACCGTGATCAAGTGAAATCGGTCGAGGTTTTCCGTCAAGCCCCATTCTTCCCCAATCCCAAAGTTTAAAAGTGAAGATGTAAGGAGTCGCACTAATCTCGAGCACTACGGTGTTCGCGCCTGAACAATGAATGGTACCGGCGGGTATCAAGATGTGATCATGTTTTTTTACGGGCCATTTTTCTACATATTCTTCTGCATTAAAGTCACCACCACGATCCTGTACCAACTCGAGTTCGTGCACCATTTTTTCAGGTATAGTTTCTTCTCTTAATCCAAGAAAAACAGATGCACCATCTTTTGCATCTAATATATAATAACTCTCATCCTGGGTGTACGCCATCCCGAATTTTTCCCTGATGTATTCTTTAAGAGGGTGCACCTGCAGACTAAGATTGCCACCATCCATCGTATCAAGAAAATCGAAGCGAATAGGAAACTCGGTTCCGAAGGCTTCAAAAACTTTTTTACCAAGCAAAGGTTCAGGCCTGGCAAAAACAAGGTTGATCGCTGGTGTTTCAAAAAGGATATTATTAAAAGAGAAAAGAAGGCTATTTTCTTCGGGAACACAATCAAATCCCCAGGCAAAATTTTGCTGCCCGCGGTCAAGATCGCATACTTCCTTTAACCATTGGCCACCCCAGGGCCCGGGGTCAAAGAATGGTACAACACTGAATGGACGTGTAGCGGTTTCCGATAGTGCATCATTCAAAGCGTCGCCTGTTATTAATTTAGGATTTCCGGGTATAGTGGTATCTAGCAAATAATCCCATTTAGCCATTAGTGTTTTTTTATGCCTGTCGCAAACCCGCCAGTCCACAAAAAAACTTCTCTTATACTGGTATGAAAATTCTGCCTCTGCATTTTCAATTCCTATGTTGCTGGCGCTGTTGTTCCTAAAGCGCAATTGAATTTCCCAACGCGGCATGTCAGCATACACGAGTATATCCGGCGCTGTCTCCACAATACTTGCCCCCATGCCATAGATAATACAAGTTCCTTCTTTGGCAAGTTTCACTTCATCTTGTAATCGGGACACTTTAGTATGATCAAAAAAGTCTGTAAGACCCAGACGCGCCATATAGCCAAATACCGGATCATCTGTGACAAAAGGATATACCATTTTTTCAATTTCATCAGATGATTTCATCGCCGCGGAAGCATCAATGAATTCGGCAAAAGGCATGTGTTCTTTAAATGTTTTGAATATCTCATCCTGGTACACGCCGTGATAACATTCAATAACAATTTTTGTCTTGTTGCTTTTACGTTTGGAAATTTTTTCCCGGATAGATTTTATAACGTCAGCCCATCCTTCCACGCAGTTATGTCCTGCTACATTTATTCTTGGAAATTTATCAAAATTTGATTTCTTCAATTGGGTTATTTACCTGGTAAACTAAATTCTTTACTTAATAATTTTTACAAAGCACCTTTTTTTATGCTGAAGGAAATTGGGAAAGTGCAATCTGTTTATTATCTGCGACACTTCAAAAAATATCGCTCTTTATTATAAAAGTATAAATGTAAAGATATCTTTCAAATGTTCATACATTTGAACAATATAATTTTTATAAAAAGAAATAAATCGGTTAAAATTGTTGATTAATTATTATGTTCGTACATACAAACAAAGTTTGCTTGTTCACCTCTCCAATGTTTAAACTATAATTTCCGCATGCATTTAAATAAAAGGGCTTATTGTTTAAGATCAATCAGAAAATATTTTGGAGGGAAAAATGTGAGCCTGCTAATTTGCATGTTTGCTATGACATTTGCAAATAATTCATTTTCACAGAATGATAATACGGCAATCTGGACGATCGGGAAGATTGATCATTCCACCGCAGAGTTTGCGCTTTCTCCAAATGGATTTAGAGGTTTTGTAGGTCACGATTTCGGCTACGAGGATAAATTCTTCCTGATCGGCTATTCAAAAGAAAAAAAGGATTTTCCATATGTAATCCCCGGTCCTGCTGATACCTGGGGTGGTACCTGGCCAACGGCAGGATGGAGAACAAATGAAGTGAACATATTATTTGGTATCGATAAGCTGCCAGCTAACGGGACATATAAATTAGTGCTTAATGTATTGGATTACGCAAAAAAATTTCTGCCTCTAATTAAAGTAACCATTAATGATCAGGATGAAAAGGTACAGTTGGGAAAAGACAAATATGATTTGAGCAAGCAGCCAAAACCCCGGATGAATGAACCAATAGTGGATACCGCTGCCTTGAGGGGATATTTGGCAAATGCTACCCCTGAAACTATTGAAATCCCTTTGGATGCCTTAACATTAAAGAAGGGAGGTAATCATGTTACGATATCCGTTGTCGGCGGGTCATGGGTAATGTTCGATGCAATTGTTTTGCATGGCACATCTGGAGTATTGCTGAAAAGCCCCGGCCAGTTTTTTTTAAGACAGGTAGCAGCCGCTAATTATGAATTGCAATTAGACGGTAAGTTCGTGCAGCCGCTACTTTTGCATGCGCAGCATATAAGTGGCATGCCAAAAATATCTGTACAGTTAGATGATAAGACAATTTTTAATGAGACTGTAGAGCAGGGTGATTACGAATTTGAAGTTCCCATGCCGGCTGTTGAAAATGCTACAAAAAGCAAGTATAAAATCTTTGAGAATGGTAAATTAACTGAGGAGGGAGTTATTAAGCGAACTAAACAAAAACTGCAAACCTTAGCTGACTATGTCGATACAAGATTGGGCACGGCTCATTCACGGTGGATGATTGCGCCTGGGCCGTGGATGCCTTTTAGTATGGTGAAGATGAGTCCTGACAACCAGGATGCCGGATGGCAGGCAGGTTATCAGCCGACATTTGAAAGCGTTGGTACCTTCAGCCACATTCATGAATGGACGATGGGTGGCCTTGGTATATTCGCTTCTAACGGTAAGCTTAAAACGAAAATTGGCGATGAGCAAGATGCATCATCCGGTTACCGCTCTTCTATTGACAAAAGAACAGAACAGGCGCCTATAGGTTATTACAATGTTCAGTTAGCAGATTATAATATCAAGGCCGAAGTAACGGCTACTACACGTTGTGGATTTGAACGATTTACTTTTCCGCAAGACCGTGATAGTTCGAGGGTGCTGATCGACCTGCATATACCTGCAGAATACGACTATCAATTGAAAGGGTTAAAAGTGAGAAAAGTAAATGATTACCGGATTGAAGGTTACACACACCAGGTATCTCCGGGCGTATGGAGCCATGATGCCGACCAGGATTACCATCTTTTTTTCGTAGTTGAATTTGATAAACCGATTAAATCAATTGGAAGCTGGATAGATGATGCTATTCAATATGGCGACAGCCTGGAAACTGGTAATGTGAAAAATGCCGGCTTGTTTGTTCAGTTTGAAACGAAGCGTGACCCGGTTGTACAGGTTCGTTCAGGCATTTCATTAGTAAGCATTGATAATGCTGTAGCAAATTTGAAAACAGAAGTAGCTGATCCTTTTAGATGGGATTTTAATGCAGTGCGACAAAATCAATTAAATGCATGGAACGACATATTTAATCGCGTAAAAATAACCTCAACAAACAGGCTGGAAAAAATGAGGTTTTATAATTCAATGTATCGATCCATTTGCAGTCGTAACACATGGAGCGATATCAATGGACAATGGCGTGGCACTGATGGTAAAGTGCATACATTGAAGAAGAAAGATGATGTTGCATTGGGCTGCGACGCATTTTGGAATACCTTCTGGAACCTTAACCAGGTATGGAACTTAATAACCCCTGAGTGGAGTAACCGCTGGGTAAATTCACAGCTGGCGATGTACGATGCATATGGCTGGCTGGCGAAAGGCCCTGCTGCTATGAACTATATTCCTGTTATGGTGGGTGAGCATGAGATACCTCAAATGGTATCAGCATACCAGATGGGCATACGCGATTTTGATGCAAATAATTTATTGAGCGCTGCGATAAAGATGCAAACTACGCCGGCGCAAAAAGTATTCACCGGGTTTGCAGGCAACCGCGATCTTGTGGAATATGAAAAGCATCATTACGTGCCTTCGGACAGTGGCCGTTTTTCAAACACGATGGAATATTCTTTCGATGACTGGAATGTGGGACAGCTTGCAAAATCATTAAATAGGAAAGATGTTTTTAAACAATTCAATGACCGTGGCTATTGGTGGCAAAATACAATTGATACTGCAGGTTATTGCCACATGAAGTTGGCGAATGGAGAATGGGTAAAAGATTTTGATCCTTTCCGTAGTGGTGCCAATGAAGAATACGTGGAAGGTAATGCATGGCAGCTCACTTTTTTTGTACCACAAGATGTGCTTTCACTTATAAATAAGGTCGGAAAAAAGAAATTTATTGACCGGCTTGAATGGGGCTTTAAAGCAAGCGAGCCATGGAGATATAATGGAATGAACGATCAGTACTGGGACTATCCGGTAGTACAGGGTAACCAACAATCAATGCATTTCGCATTCCTTTTCAACTGGGCAGGTAAGCCGTGGTCTACTCAAAAATGGAGTCGTTCTATACTTGATCGGTTCTATGGTTATCATATCGGTAACGCCTACCTGGGTGATGAAGACCAGGGACAGATGAGCGCCTGGCTTATCATGGCTTCCATTGGTTTATTTCAAACTGATGGAGGTGGTAGAGTTGACCCCATATATGAGATTGCAAGCCCATTGTTTAAAAAAATCGAAATTGATTTAGGAGAAAGATTTGGCCGCGGGAAAAAGTTTACAATAATTGCCGACGGCGCATCACGCCGCAATATGTATGTGCAAAAGGCGACGCTTAACGGGCACCCGCTGAAGTCATTTCAATTTCCTGCATCGGAATTATTAAAGGGTGGATCTCTCGTGTTAAAGATGGGACCTTTGCCAAATAAAAACTGGGGTATAACAGATCATTAGCCAATAATTTTATTTTGATTGTGGCGCGATAATATACCATCGTCTGCAGAGGTCATTGATCATGGCAATAAAATTCCGGTGGCAATTAACCAAGGACTACAGATTCCTTCATTCGTCATAATCACACTACATGTAAAATGGTAAAAATTTAAATGAGTCAGTGATAAAAAATCTCCTGTGTTTATAAATATGTTCATACATTTAAACAAGTATAATATTCATTAAACAGACGAACTTATTTTGAATTTAATGTGCACTGCTGGCTAACTATAGACGAAGTTTTAAAAAATAAACTTATGGTTATGATCGCTCACACTAAAAGGTTTTTTCTTTGGTTATTTTTTGCTCAATTATTTTTTTCTCTAAAAGCGCAGAAGCAGCCTGTAGATTATGCTGACCCATTAATGGGGACCTCGGAATCGCGATGGATGCTCACACCTGGCGTGAATATGCCTTTTGGTATGGTGCAGTTAGCTCCGGACAATCCCGGCGAACTCATCTCATTAAAATTTTCTTCCCATTTTCCAAATCTTAGATCAAATGTTTCTAAAAATTGTTATCACCTTATTTTTTACCAGTTCTGTCGCCTTGGGCTTGCGGGCGCAATCCGATGCTGAATTAGCCCACACCATTGCTAATGACACCTCTTTATATCGTGTGAAGCAGATGGCCATTGATTTGTTAAAAACGGGCTTCAATGCAGGCAATAGTTATGGAGAAGTTTGGATCAGAGACTTTAATACATTCATACAGCTTTCATGCTCTGTAATGCCGAGTGATTCCGTAAAGCAACGACTTAGAATATTTTTTCTAATGCAGGGTGATGATGGAAATATTATTGACGGTTATATACCCGCAAAATCTGCCAACGTGGGATACGAGTACATCCACAGTTCAAATGCTCCCGGTCTTGAAGGTCATAAAAATACTGTGGAAACTGACCAGGAAACGTCTCTTATCCAGGCAGTGTACAAATATGTAAAGGAGACTAAAGACTCAGCATTTTTATCAGAAATGGTTGCCGGAAAATCTCTGAAGACAAGAATGGAACATGCGTTAAATTTCTTATTGAAGAATCGTTTTTCAAAAAAATATGGACTTATCTATGGCGCTACTACTGTTGACTGGGGCGATGTACAACCCGAGACCCCATGGGGTGTTGTAATGGATAGTACGAGCCATCGCGCAATTGACATTTATGACAATGCCATGCTCGTTATTGCATTAAATAATTATAATGGAATGTTTCCCGGCAATAAAAATTGGGTCCGGTTAAGTGAAAAGATTAAGTCCAATGTGAAGAAATATTTATGGGACAAAAAGCAGAAAAAATTTGTCCCACACATTTATCTTAATGGCTCACCTTTCCCGGCTTCATTTAATGAAAATGAAATCAACTATCATGGCGGAACAGCCGTAGCGATAGAGGCAAACCTGCTAAGTGCAAACGAGATTGGAGCCGTAAATGAACAGATGATGAAAGATGTAAAAGAGTCAGGCGCTATGTCCATTGGACTTACTGTTTATCCAACATATCCGGCAGGATATTTTAAGAATAAAGGAATGTATCCTTATGGCTATCAGAATGGTGGAGACTGGACCTGGTTTGGTGCCCGCATGATTAATGAACTCGTAAAAGCGGGATTCGCGCAACGGGCATATTCCGAATTAAAACCTTTCATAGCAAGAGTATTAGCCAATAATGGATTTTATGAATGGTATGGCATCGATGGTAAGCCATCAGGCTCCGGAAATTTTCGGGGTTCGGCTGGTGTATTGTATACAGCTATTACCAATTTGCAAAGTTGGGCAAAGAACACTGAATGATAATTCTCAAAGGTTTATAGATAAGTCTATCGTGAGAATACAATCTACTTGTGTGTCTGAAGATGACATGATGCACGAAGAGAATATTAAAAACAATTTTTTTACCAGATAATTTGTGATTTAATTTCCCCCTAATATTTTTTTAAAAAAAATCGTCATTGTCAAAATATGTTAGTATGTTTGAACATGTTGGCGATTTAGCATTTTTTCTTCTGTCCCCATGATTGCTGATAACCTTAAGATATTTTATAAAGACTGACAAAAAATACGTGTATCGAGTCAAAGTATTTCTACCGGATTTTATTTTGAAGGCTGGGCGGCCAATGTTTTCAAACAGGTTATACTTTTGGAAGACTGCCCGACTTTGAAGGTCCACGAGCTGGTTCTGATTACAACTATCACCAGGGTCATCGTGGAAAGGAGATTATTATTATTTGTTCCCTATTCCTAATGATGAAATTAAAAAAAGTATTAATGCAATAGAGCAAAACCCAGATTACTAAAGAGCGTAAGCAGTCGTTTAATTTTGGGCACTTGGCGGGAGTAATTTCCCGCCATTGTCATTTATATAATGTAACAATCGTTTTTTTAATTAACCATAATCATTAGTGTATTTAGGAAATCGGATTTTGCATACGGGCAGTAAAAAAAATTACTTATAGTCCCTTTACGCTTAGGCTGCAGTGTTGTGCTGAAATTAATGACGGCATCGGAACAAGAAATTGAAAATTATTTTTTGTAATAAGCGAACGGAAGACTTTGATAAGAATTCAAATATTGGGGATCAGCTTTAATTTAAAATAACTTATTGAACTGATGGAGGTGGAATCTTCACACCCCAATTTTTATTAGGGGTGGAGCCCATAACAAATTCCAGCGTTCCGCCTTTCATTAAATCATCGCGGTACATCCAGCAATTGTTTAAAGGCCTTCCATTCCACATGGCAGATTGGATGTATACATTTGTTTTACCGTTGTTCTTTGCATTTATTGTCAGCTTTTTGCCATTGCCCAACCGTATACTGGCTTTGCTAAATAACGGGCTTCCTATTTCGATAATTGGACGACTGTCAGTGAAACCTTTTACATCAAAGAGCCCCAGCGAAGCCATGACATACCATGAACCGAGTTGACCCTGGTCTTCATCTTGCCCGTAGCCATAACCGTGGATTTGTTCAACGCCATAGAATTCATTACAAATAGCCCTTGTCCATTTTTGAGTAAGCCACGGCTTTCCTGAAAAATTGAACAACCAGCTCAAATGAAGATCAGGTTGATTACCGTGATTGTAAACTGATTTTATGCCGGCAAAAGCATTGATCTCTGTGCCACCACCAAAAGAATATTTCTGTGCCGTATCAAATAAAGTATTCAACCGAAAATTAAAATTATCTTTCCCAATCTTGTTTATAAGACCAGCAGGATTGTGCGGTACGTAATACGTGTACTGTATGGCATTTCCTTCCTGGAAACCGCGCCACGGCTCGTGTGGATCAAACCTGTCAATGAATTTGCCATTTGAATTGCGGGGATGTGTAAGTTTATCTTTTGGATCAAAAATCAATGACCATCCATTTGCATAGGCAATTAATTTTTTGTAATCATCTTTATGCCCAAGTCCTTTGGCCATTTGCGCTGCCGCAAAAGTGCTGAAACTGTATTCAAGTGTATGCGAAGCTCCGAATTGCGAACCGGTACTATTTGTTTTATCTTCTTCAAGAGTAGGAGAATATTTTTTTTCAAGAAATATTTTCAAATCCGTTTTACCTGAACCGACAGGTCTGTCTTCGTAGCCCAGTTCATTTTTCTTAACCGCCTCATAGGCCAGGGGAATATCAAAATTGCGCAATCCAATATTATATGCGGCTGCAATTGTTAACCCAACAAAATTTGTCCCGACACCAGATACAAAATTGCTGTTGGCAATGCCATCACCAAACCAACCTCTTTGTTTATAAATTTCTAATTGTGTTTGGATAAAGCTCGTGTAGTGCTCAGGGTAAGCAAGTGCCCATAATTGGGTCAGGTTCCAGAATGCACCCCAGATGGCATCTGTGTTATAAAATTCGTATTTGAAACCACCATTTTTGTTTACCGGTAAATGGCCAATCGTGCCATCATGCCTGGGGTAATCACCATTTACGTCGCTGGCTATTCCTCTTCCAAGAAGCCCATGAAAAAGACCGGTATAGAATTTTACTTTATCGTCTTCATTATTACTTTCAACCTTTAGTTTACTTAACTCGTGTTGCCAAATTTTAGTAGCTTGTTGGTGTGCCTGTTCAAAACTCAGAATAGAAGCTTCCGTCATCAAATTATTTTTCGCATTTGCGACAGAAGTGTAGGAGAGACCTACTTTTAATTCTATCACATCACCTTTTTCAGTTTTATATTCGATAAACAAACCTGCGCCTTTACCATTCGCTGCTTTGGCTTGCTGATGAATTCCTGAAGCATCGAAAGCTCCTGTTGATGAAGGTTTACGGTTAACCTCGCCAAAAAAATACATGGCAACTCTTCCTCCTTCATCATATTTCTGCACATATTTAGGATTAGTAATCACATAGCCTTCAAAATGTGTATCATCTGTCATTTGTATAGAAGCATCCGTGACTGGCCCGCTTTCGCCTTGCACATTTCCGATGTCAAAAATTATTCTTGATTCATCACTTTTTGGAAAAGTATATTTATGAAAACCGACTCTTTTTGTTGCTGTTAATTCGGCTGTTATGTTATAATCATCCAGCAACACTTTATAATAGCCTGGTTTTGCTATCTCATTTTTTCTGTCAAAATGCGACCTGTAACCTTCGCCCGGATTTTCAAGTTCGCCGGGTATAACTTTCAAAGGCCCTGTTGCCGGCATTATAGAAACACCACCCACTTGCCATTCATGAAAATGAACAAAGCCCTCAATAGAGTTATGTCGTGCATCATAGCCGACAGCTTCCCAACCTGATGGATTTCCATAGTGGCCATTAGTAGAAGGTGCAAGCTTTGCCATGCCGTGAGGCAATGCTGCAGGCGTATAGAAAAACCAACGACTGTGTGCAGTTCCAATATTAGGGTGAACATAATTCAATATGTCCTGGGCAACTAAAACTGATGAAGACGCAGAAAATATCACGATAAGAAAAAAAACTTTAGAGAATAATTTCATGATAGATTTTATTTGTATCAATTCAAATCCGACTAACCCTATATGCCTGGCCCTTCTATTTAATAAATGCTTTAATAACTTTTGCTGTCGATTTACCAAGGTTGATGAGTTGATATTCTTTGGCTGCGGCAGGTATGATAAACGTTTCTGCATAATTGAATTGCCGTTCTACCCCTTGACTCATTTTTACCATAACAGCTGTTCCTTCTACCAACATTAATACATGGCATTGATCATTAGTTTTTATGAAAGCATCATTCATAAATTCAAGCCGGTGAACATCATAAAAATGTTCGGCATGTGTGGGCAGATGAAATAATTCATACTGATCATTTTTTTCAATTAGCCTCACCTGTGATATGAGTTCACTTTTTACCTTGTTGCCCTTTCGGTCAAAATCAAGATTGTTGAAAGCATGTTGAATGCTGATAGGGCGAGGTTCTCCATCGAGATCAAGACGAACCCAGTCATACATTTTAAAAGTAAAAATGTATGGTGTAGCACTTATCTCAAGTACAAGATTTTCTTTGCCTGCACTGTGGATGGTTTTGTTAGGAATCAAAAATAAATCATGCTTATGGGAGGGGTGGCATTGCACATATTTTTCAATTTCAATTGGTGTTCTTGCTTCTTCACTTTTTTCCAGTTCTTCACGAAATTCGCCAGGCTTAATATCATCCTGAAACCCAAGATAAACTCCTGCATCTTCTTTACAATCCAGTATGTAGTATGTTTCATCCTGCGTTATGTTTTCACCAAAGTTTTCGCGGATATATTCCAACGATGGATGACACTGTATGGAAAGATTTCCGCCATCAAAAGTGTCAAGAAAGTCGAACCTAATGGGAAATTCCTTGCCGAAGCGCTGTTTATCCTTTCCTAATATATTTTCGGAACAGCAATCCATCAACCAGTCGAATGATACTTCAAGCAGATTGCCGTCACTTTCAAAAACAATTCCATTCTCCGGAACAATCAATTCAAAAGACCACGCATAATTCACCTCGTTTTTGTTCAATGATGAAATATGATTTTTCATCCATTGACCACCCCATGCTCCGGCTTGGAACCAAGGTCGAACTCTTATAGTTGTCTTGCTTATGGTTTCTAATCCCTTTGCAATAGCAGAATAGAAAGACCAGTTAATGCTATGCATCCATTGTGCGTCCGCGACAATCGAGATCTTATTTTTAATGCTTTCACGGTATGAACTTAATACTACCCAGTCCACGAAATAAAAGCGTTTATACGTTTCAGGTAGCGAAAACTGTTGCGCAGTCCCCAGGTTCGATATGCTGCCAGCCCGCATGCGGTATTGAATTTCATTTTTCGGAAGATCTATGTAGATCAATGGCATGGCTTGTTTGCAGAGGCCTGCGCCGACGCCGATGATGATAATGATATCATATTCTTTAGAGATTAGTTGAAGATTAGCTAATCGCTTGTGATCGTAAAAATCCTGAAGTTGCAAGTTGGTTTTTGTTCCCCATATTGAATCTGCTGGCCCAAGGAAGGGCTTTACCAATTTTTCGATTTCTTCTTCTTGCTTAGCAAAAGCCGAAGTTTCATACCAAAGTACATTGAGATTTTTCTCTTTAAATATGTTTGACAGGTATGATCTTATACTTTGCCAGTCGTTCCCAATAAATCCATCAATAGCTACCGTTTTTTGCTGTAGGAACCAATCGGCCAATGAGCGAAAACCCGAGAAGATTTGAGCTTCACCGAGGTGCTGGAAAGGGTAGATGTTATAATCTTCTTTCTTGTTAACATGTTGCGGGATATGCTGAGGTAAGAGCGGTTGAGATGATTTGCGCCAAGGCTTACTTTCGTTAATCTTTTTCTCTTGAATTGAATCTTGAGAGATCAAACCGGCGGCACCTGCAATTGCAAATAATTCCATTTTTTTAGAAATCTTTACCGGGATATCTATTGATTTAGATTTCAAATCCCGGAGCAAGGCGGGCAGAAAAAGCTCAGACGATTTTGATATACTTCCTCCTATCACTATACAGTCAGCTTTGAACGAAGTGATCCAGGAAGTAAGACAATTGGCTATATCGATTCCATAGTTTTCAAAAAGTCCGATTGCATTTGTATCGGTTTTTTCAGCAGCCGCATCAGCAATTTCTTTTACTTCACTGGTACCCTTACCTGAAATGTCATTATATTTTTTAATCAGCCAGCGCGAGGAAATGTAATCTTCCGCAAGCCCATTTTTGTAAGGTATATTATACAGATATCCATTAGCCGGTATGCGTTTGTCAGCTTTTATCAATTTTTTGTTTTCAATAAAAGCTGCACCAAAACCAGTGCCGAGTGTAATGGCTATCACTCTGTAGTGATCCTTTCCATCACCAACGAGTGCTTCTCCCAACCCAAAACAACCGGCGTCATTCTCGAAAGCAATAGGGCAATCCTCCGGAAGATTTAATTGGCTGCTGATTATTTCCTTTATATTAATGCCATACAGGCTCCCATATTTGCTCACGCCATCAAGCAGCGAAATTCCATTTGTATAATCAAATGGCCCCGGCATTGCTACACCAATGCCTTCAAGATTTTTTGTATCGAGCTCAGCCAGGGATTGTTTTATAGTTTCTATCCAATTTTCAAGAATTATTGCGGGATCTGATTGTTGAGTTTCAATTTTATTTTTAGAAAAAGTCCCTTCCTTTATGTTCCAATTTTCCGGATATACTAGTGCTGATGAAATGTGAGAACCACCAATGTCAATCCCTAATACAACTTTGTCGGCATGTTTGAACATAATATTCTTCAAAAATTTAAGCTTTCTTAATATCTATTGAATAGATGAACTTGTCAGATCGGTAATATCCAAGATTGTATTCGATCGGCCTGTCGCCTACATCATATACAAAGCGCTCCCTGAAAAGCACAGGTTCCGATGCAGCAATCTTTAATTTCTTGCCGATACCTTTAGCAAGCCTGGCGCTAATATTTTCTGCGGAGCGCACCACTACAATTCCATACTTTCTTTCAAGCATTGTATAAAGCGGAATATCAAATTCATCTTTTTCGTTTACCCCAATCCTCGGATGAAAATAACTCTCAAAATAAACTATAGAATCTCCTGCCGTACCCTTTAACTTAGATAGCTTTAAGACCTTAGTGCTTTTAGAAATGTTGAAAAAATCAATGACTTTTTTATCTGGTAAAGTCCATTCAACTTTAAGCTCAAGATTAATAACGTGAATTCCTTTCTCACGCATTTCCTGGGTAAAACTGTACCAATGATCAAGACCGGTAGCTAAAGGTTTTTTAATAGCAGCCTTGGTTCCAACTCCTTTTTTCCTTACGATCAAGCCTTCGTGCTGCAGCTTGTTAGTCGCCTGTCGAATCGTATTCCGGGAAACACCCAACCTGTTGGCTAATTCAACTTCTTTTGGGAAAAAAGCGCCTTCCCTAAATTCAGGCGCGGTAATCATTTTACGTAGCAATTCCTCCACCTGGTAGTGAAGGGGAACCTTGCTTTTATGATTGATTTGAAACTTCATACTGGTTCTAATGTTCAAACATACAGATTTTTTATTCCAAGTAAAAATAAATGCATGTAATCAATGAAATCTGAAGATTTATTGTGATCCATTATCTAATTATATGATAATTGATTTGTGATGACGACTATGTTCACAAAACAACTATAATTGTAACAAAGAAAGAAGGCGCAAAACCTAAATTGATAATGAAAAAATTAAAAAAAATCCACGCCTGCTAGGTGGCGTGGAAAATGTTTATATAAAAAAGGGTTAGTCTAATTAAGATGATGTAGTATCGTTCAAAAATTTCTGTCTCTTATAGAGTTAGTAAACCTTAGTCACTAAACCTTGTTCCCCTAACAAACTTTCGAGTGTATCACTTACCTTTTTTATAGAAATATTTTCTTTTAGAAGGAATTCGGCGGAGCCATACTTCATTGCACTCACAGCGA
>JBDTVF010000031.1:0-21028 GCA_040007325.1 Ginsengibacter sp.
AACCAATCATTACGGCCTGTTACATTGAGGAAAAGGTAATTCCCATAGGAAATATCTGCCGTACCATATACTGAATTAATTCTCTTCTCGGCATAACCGTTATTGGTGTACCTGTTTGGTGTACTTACATTAGATATTGCATAGAAAAAAGGAATATTGAACGGGCCACCACCATAAGAATCAGTAGAAGTGATCTGGCGCATCCTGTTACCACCTACGATGGCATTTATCGCAACTTTCTCAGTTAGGTTTTTATCTACACCAAGCATTAGGTCAAGGTTCGTTTCCCTGAAGTCGCGAAGATTAGTGTTGTATCCTCCACCTAGCTGATAACCTGTTCCTGTAGGTGTAATGTCATTTTCCCTGCGGGTAAATTTATCAAAGCCCGCACGTCCTTTCACATACAGCCAATCCGTAAGATTAAATCTCGGTTCCACAATACCAATAAACCTGTCTTTTAAGTCATTTTCTTTGTAGTCTTCTACAGCGAAATATGGGTTTTGTACATATTGATTATTCGACCATATTTTTTCATATCCCTTATCATTGTATTTATTTTCTTTCAAGGTTTCGACGCTGAGTGAAGTAGGTAGCGTCCACAATGTATAGTTTGCACTACCAGGAGAATCTGAAACGCGTGGGCGATTCTTGTTTTTCTCTCTTATATACTTTCCATTAACCAATACCGAAAATCTTTTACTAAGATTTGCATTTATGTTGATAGAAGCATTGTCTCTTATCAGGCTGCTATTAGGAATGATGCCCTTATTAGTAAGATCTGCCAGTGTAAAGCGATAAGAGATTCTTTCATTACCGCCACCGATTGCAAAGTTGTTGGTGAATGTAGTTCCTGTATTATAGAACTTTTTAAAGTTATCTTTTACGGCTACATATGGGCGTGATACGCCATCATATTGAATTACTGAAGAACCATCAAGTTTAGCACCCCAGCTATTTGTTTGGTTTAAATTAGGATCCGCACTCGTTGGCTTTTCGCCGGTAAGCCCTGTGCCTTTATCACCCGTGCCATAAACATATTGATAGTCTTTAAGCTCCTTTTGAAGAAGATCTTCTGCAACGAAGTTGCTTCCTATTTCTATCACCGGCGCCTTACCTGACTTACTTCCGGATTTGGTTGTAACCAGTATTGCTCCGTTAGACGCACGAGATCCATATAGAGCCGCTGCAGTTCCTCCTTTCAATACACTTATACTTTCGATCTCATCAGGATTAAGGCTTGAAATACCATCACCCTGGTCTGCGCCACCCCACTCACCAACAGAACCAAGATTATCATTATTAAATGGAATTCCATCAACAACAATAAGAGGGCCGTTCCCCCTGGAGATTGAGGTGTTTCCTCTTATAGTAATGCGCGTTGAACCGCCGGGACCGGTAGCTGTGCTCGTAATATTTAAGCCGGCAACTTTACCTACAAGGGAGTTAGCAACGTTAATCGATCTTGCCTGTGTGAGTTCATCACCTTTAACTTCGGTGATTGAGTAACCAAGTGCTTTTCTCTCTTTCTTAATACCGAGAGCTGTCACTACGACTTCATTCAGAGTAGACGTAGCACCTTTTAAAGCAACAGTTACATCGTTCTGACTGCCAACTGTAACCTCCTGCGGATCGTATCCTACCGAGGAAATTACAAGTCTTGAATTAGAACCAGGAACGGTAATAGTGAAATTACCAGCATCGTTAGTTTGGGTTGCAATGGTAGAACCTTTTACGCCAACAGTAGAACCTACAATTGGTTGTCCTGTATTGGAATCGGTTACCTTGCCGGAAATTTCTTTTCTTTGAGCATAACTTATATTGCCAATGAAGAGAATTGAGAAGAAAATCCATAAACGGATCAGTGGGAGTTTTGGTCTCATATCAATCTAATTTTGATGCAATGTACCAAAAATGCGATTTGGAAATTGTTTTATAAAAAATTGCTTAAATAAAGATAAAAAAATACCATAGTTGAAATTGTGTTTTTGGTACAATGACTATTGGTTAAAATTCAATAAACAATGCTTTGTCACCTGAAACTTCAGGCGCGCTGATAATTGTCAGGCAAATGCCATATTTGCCCGATAACAAATCAAATACTAAATAAATACAAAAATGAAAAAGATTGGAATGTTAGGTTCAGGGTTCATCGCAAGGTTTTACGCGGACTCATTACAGGGTTTAAGGAGTCAGGATAAAATTGTATCGGTGTATTCGCGTAAAGATTCTTCTGTGAAAAAATTTGCAGAAGACTATAAGGTAGATCATCTCACTACAAACATGGAAGAATGCATTGCACATCCGGATGTAGATATCGTTTGTATTTCGTTGCCAAATCATTTACATGAAGACGCTGTATTGCTTTGTTGCAAACATAAGAAAGCAATCATGATCACAAAGCCTCTCGGCAGAAATGCTGAAGAAGCAAAACGAATGCTATTAGCAGTGGAGGAAGCAAAAGTGTTTAATGGTTATCTCGAAGATCTTGTGTACACGCCTAAGTTTATTAAGGCTGAAAAAAGTGTGAGAGAAGGTGTATTGGGAAGAATACTTTGGGCCAAATCACGTGAGACACACCCCGGCCCGCATAGCGATTGGTTTTGGGACATTGAGAAAGCCGGAGGTGGCTGCATACTCGACTTAGGTTGCCACTGTGTTGAGATAGCAAGAAGTTATATTGGTAAAGAAATAAAGCCGGTAGAAGTAATGTGCTGGGCTGATACGCAGGTAAAGCCTATCGATGCCGAGGATCATGCAATTGCATTAGTAAAATATGAGAATGGCGCCATCGGGCAGTTTGAAGTAAGCTGGACATTTCGCGGAGGAATGGATTTACGCGATGAAGTAATGGGAACAGAAGGAACAATATGGATAAATAATTTTTTGAGAACGGGATTTGAAATGTTTACTACCGGCAAAGGCGGTAACTACATTGCAGAAAAAGCAGAAAGCGACTCAGGCTGGTTGTTCCCCGTTGGAGATGAAGTGAACGAACTTGGATATAACCATATGTTCATGGACATGTTGGATGCTCTGGACAATGGTACCACACCGAAAGAAACTTTCTACGATGGTTATGTAGTGAATGCGGTGTTAGACGCTGCTTATAAATCAGCTAAAACAAAATTGTGGGAGCCTGTGAAATTAGATATATGGAGGGGCAAAGAAGGATTTACCAAGGACAGCCATCTTACCGAGTTTGATAAAGATCATTACCTGGTAAAGGAAGAGACCACGCATTACGGCGACAAAAAATTTATTCTTAAAAATAAGGTAACGGGTAAGATTGTTGAAAAAGTAAATTAAGTACCAGGCCTGCATCATTTTCTTATCATCACCTGTCCAAACGCCGCGAAACCAACTGTAGGATCGCCATCCTTTGTTTTATATTTAATACGCTTCAGCAATAACCAGTCATCAATAGTTATGGCTACTGTGGTGGTATTCATGAATGATTCATAAAAGTCGGGCTTGTCATTAACGTCGGGAACCATATCTCCCCAAAGTGCATTGATCGTTTTTATTTTAATTGTTTTATCATCCGGCTTAGTAAAAAATGCAATAACTAAAATAAGGACAATAACGCCTACGATAATTTTATTCGTTCTTAAGGCTTTCGATTTGCTCAATTTATTCAAAAATTATTTTTAAAGTTAAAGGCAACTACACTGGGCAAACGCAATTATATTTAACGTGAGTTCGGACTACGTCTTATCACTTTGCTTTAGACCTCATCCCAACCCTTCTCCAAAGGAGAAGACCAAAGAATTAAAGTGATTCATTTCATCAAATTCATAACTATCAATTTCCAAAACTGATTAGTGCAAAACAAGGCTCTTTTCAATTTGCTCCAGCGACCTTCCCTTTGTTTCCGGCATTACTTTTATCACAAAAATTAATTGTATTACCATCATTATTGCAAAAAATAAGAACGTATTACCTCCGCCAATTTTTTCAGTGATCACGGGAAATGAAAACGCAATTAGAGCTGCCAATACCCAATGCGTAAGGCTTCCAAGAGTTTGGCCTTTCGCCCTTACCTGGTTGGGAAATATTTCAGAAATAAAAACCCATATAACAGCGCCCTGGCTAAAAGCAAAGAAAGCAATATATACAAGCAGATATATGGTGATTGATATTCCGCCAAAATTCTCAGAGTAAAATGTATACGCCACTAATCCCAAAGTAACAATGAGCCCAATTGATCCTATAAGCATTAAAACTTTTCTTCCCACCTTATCAATAAAATTGATGGCAAGCAATGTAAAGACGAGATTTACCGCACCGATGCCAACGGTTGAAAGTAGTGACGAACTCCGGCCAAGCCCTGTCATCTCAAATATCCGGGGTGAGTAATAAATAATAGCATTTATACCGGATACCTGGTTGAACATAGCGAAAAGCATAGCCAGGAATATTGGGAAACGATTGCTTTTAGTAAAGAGCTGATCTGTATTCCCTGAAGCTTTTTCTTCAAGATCGTTGGTCCTTATACTTTCTAAAACTTCCTCGCTTGTGCCCGGGTTAATGATATGCAATATGCGTCTTGCTTCATCAACATTATTTCTTTTTAAGAATAACCATCTCGGACTTTCAGGAACAAACCTTAACAGAATTAAAAAAACTAAAGAGGGAATCGTTTGTACCCCCAGCATCCATCTCCATGAAGACTCACCTGCGGCTCCTATTAAATAATTTGAGAAATATGAAATCAATATTCCCAATACAATATTAAATTGGAACATCGCTACCAACCGTCCTCTCATATTTGCCGGCGCGATTTCAGCAATATAAACCGGCGCGGTAACAGAAGATGCTCCCACACCAATGCCTCCAAGAAATCTAAAAATTAAAAACAGGTACCAATTGCCTGCGAGCGCCGTACCAAGTGATGAAAGAAGGTAAAGTACTGCAATCATAATCAGCGTGGTCTTCCTTCCAAATCTGTCAGAGGGAATACTACCTACCAGGGCGCCGAGTATAGTACCGATCAAAGCGATGGAAACTGTGAAGCCATGCTCAACCGGAGTGAGCTGCCAGTATTTTTGAATGGCTTGTTCTGCACCAGAGATAACTGCAGTATCAAAGCCAAATAAAAAACCGCCAAGGGAGACAATAATACTCCAGCCGAATATTTTTTTGTTATTCATGTTTACAAGCAATTAGAAAAGTAAGTTACTTTTTCTTTTAAGAAATATCGCTAATAATAAATTTTCTAATTTTCATTTATTGAGATCATCTATCCTATGCATAGAATCTTTAAGTACCGCATACAAGTTTTTAAAGATGGGGAAATATTTTTCATACGCCAGGTGATTTTCAGCAATGGGTTCTATCATTCTACTTTGCGCATGTTGCAACGAAGTATATTCCTCAATGATATCTGCAGACTTCATATAAAGCAATGCTGCGCCTATGGCCGAAGCATCATCGGTTTGAACCAGTGCAATCTTTTTACCGGTAATATCTGATAGAATTTGTATCCATAGACGTGATTGAATAAAGCCGCCACTAACATTAAGCTGGACTATTGCACCTGTGGTGTATTCTATTATTTGCAAAATATTTTTCAAAATATAACACACTCCCTCAAGAGATGCCCTGAGAAAATGGGATTGGTCGTGGTAGGATTTTATTCCAAAGAAAACGCCTGCCGATTGTTCATCCCATATCGGCGCACGTTCACCGAATAAGTAAGGGAGAAATAATAAGCCGGCGCTTCCGGCTGGTGTCTTAGCTGTTTCCTCGAAAAAATTATCATAATCTTTGACTTGTGGATCTTGAATATTTAGAAAAGATTTTATCATCCAGTTAAGCACGTTACCACCATTGTTCACCGGTCCGCCACAAATAAAAGTTTGCTCATCCAAAACATAATTAAAGATCATGGCTTTGAAATTAATAACAGGGCTATGGCTTGCCACTCTTACCGCACCGCTTGTTCCAATCGTGATAGCGGCGGTTCCTTTCTCAAGCGCATAGCTTCCAATATTAGCAAGGCATCCATCACTTGCTCCAATGCAAAAAATTGTATTTGCTGAGACACCTAACTCTTTTACAATTTCAGCATCAGCATTATCACGGGTAAAATTTGTTGAAACGATTTTGGACAAATGATTTTCTTCAATAGCACAAAGTTCGAGTGACTTTTTATTCCATGTTCCACTCAGAATATTATACAGGCCAGTAGCCGATGCGATTGATTTATCAATCTCATATTCTTTAAACAGCCGGAACCAAATGAATTCTTTAATGGAGATAAACTTAAATGCTTTGTCAAAAGTTTGCGAATCATATTTCTTAAACCATTGAATTTTACATAAAGGAGACATTGAATGGATTGGAGTACCTGTCTCGCGATAAAGCGCTTCCGCTATATCGCTGTTTCTGAGCTTCGCTGCTACATCTTCACTTCGTGTATCTGCCCATGTTATCAGGTTGGTCACGGGCTTATGATCTCTGTCTACAATAACCAGGCTATGCATGGCGCTGCTGAGGCTAACTGCATCGGGCACTTGTTTTAATGAAATTATTACTTCTTTTATGCATGATGCAAAACCTTGCCAGATGATCTCAGGATCCTGCTCTGATTGACCCTGCACTGTTTCCAAATTATGATAATAGTATTGCGAAGAACCAATAGCGTTTCCATGATAATCCAAAGCAACAGCTTTTACGCTTCCTGTACCAATATCTATTCCTATGATATATGATTGCATATTTACGACAGCAGAAAGTTATGAAATGTTTTATTGCAGCTACAAAAACTCCTTTTTCTAACAGTTAAAAGTAAATGCAGATCAGCTATTGCATCATAATTTTTCAAAAAAACTAATTGCTATATTTAATTGTTGATTGCATTTAAACTGAGAAAAGATGCCATTTGTAAAACCAAGACTGACTTTTTCCCAAATTATAAATATGAACGTTGGGTTCTTTGGAATTCAATACAGCTTTGGCTTACAGCAAAGCGCGGTTAATCCTATTTATGATTTTTTAGGCGCAAGCCCGGATCAAATCCCACTATTAAACCTCGCCGGTCCGGTTACTGGTTTACTTATACAGCCAGTCATTGGTGCGTTGAGCGACAAAACGTGGTCGCCACGATTCGGAAGACGTAAACCTTATTTTTTTATAGGCGCTTTATTCTGCAGCATTGGTCTGTTTCTTTATCCATTCAGCAGTTCGCTTTGGATGGCTGTAGGATTACTATGGGTATTGGATGCGGCTAATAATACTGCGATGGAACCATACAGGGCTTTTATTGCAGACAAGCTTCCGCCGGACCAACATGCAACAGGTTTTTTATCGCAAAGTTTTTTTACGGGCCTCGGTATCACTCTTGCTAATGTCTCTTTATATTTTTTTCAAAAACACATTACCGGAACACATGGCCAGATACCTTATTGGGTTTTTGGTTCATTTTTTCTGGGCTCCATTTGTTCCATTGCATCTGTAAGCTGGTCTATCTATAAAACGCCGGAAATACCGCCCACAGCTGAAGAACTGGCCGCATTAAAAGCGGGCAAAAAAGGAATTGCTGAGCCCTTCATTGAAATATTTTCCGCAATAAAAGATATGCCGAAAGTAATGTGGCAACTTGCATTGGTTTACGTGTTTCAATGGTATGCATTGTTTTGTTATTGGCAAAATGCATCGAAAAGCATTGCACAATCAGTATGGCATACATCGCCGGTGCTTAACAAATCATTGTACGAAGAAGCAGTTGGCTGGACAGGGCTTGTGAATGGATGGTATAATGTTGCTACTTTCTTGTCCGCGTTTGCATTGGTAGGACTTGCAAAAAAATATACACCTAAATTGGTACACATTATTTGTCTTGTGATGGCGGGAATTGGTTTGTTGATCTTTCCTCATATTGAAAATAAATATTTGCTGTTTGCTCCAATGACCGGGTTCGGAGTTGCGTGGGCGAGCATGATGGGTGTACCATATTTGATGGTTGTAAATGACATTCCAAAAGAACGCTATGGTGTGTATATGGGCATTATCAACATGATGATCGTAGTTCCAATGATTTTGCAGAATATAACTTTCGGTTTTGTGCTAAAACATTTCTTAGGTAATGATCCTGGCAAAGCAATTTCTTTTGCGGGAATATTTCTACTAATAGCAGCCGCGGCAACAACATTGATAAAACCGACTCCGGTAAAGCCGGGAACGGAAGTTCCGGAGGACATGCCCATACTAACTGCTGCACATTAAGTAATTTCAATAAAATATTTCTCATGAAAATTTTATGTATCGGGGAAGCACTTATTGACATGATCTGCACTGATACCGGCTCCTCCCTGGCAAATGGTGAACATTTTCTAAAAAAGCCCGGAGGAGCACCAACCAATGTAGCAGCTGCAATCGCCGCTTTAGGTGGTGAAGTATTGTTATCGGCAAAGGTAGGCGCAGATCCATTTGGACAGCAACTTATTGATACCATGAAAGATTTTGGCGTATCGACTTTATGGATGGTAAAAGATAAAAGTCATTTCACCACATTTGCTTTTGTATCACTTATGCAGGATGGAGAAAGGGATTTTGTTTTCAACCGTGGTGCCGACGGAGAACTTATGGAAAGCGATCTTGACGGCATTGATTTGAATAAATGTTCTATTGTTCATTTTGGCTCAGCGACTGCTTTCCTACCAGGACCGTTACAACAGGTTTATAAAAATTTATTAGAAAAATCATTAGATAAAAAACTGTTTATAAGTTTTGATCCTAACTATCGCCAACTGCTTTGGAAGACGGGTACCGAATCTTTTATTGAACAGTCATGGAACTTTATGAAGGCATGTCATTTTTTTAAAGTAAGTGATGAAGAAGCAATTTTACTTACAGGAAAATCATCAGTGAATGAGGCTGCAAAAGTTTTATCCGAAAACACAAATGCCACTTTTGCTATTACCCTCGGCAAAGAAGGTACATTGCTTATGCATAATAGGAATAAGATCATTGTGCCTACAATACCGGTAAAATCTATTGACAGTACTGGTGCCGGTGATGCCTTTGTTGGTGCCATACTCTACCAGCTAAGAAATCATTCGTTGCAAATGATCCATGCTATGAGCCCATCTGAATGGAAAAATATCATTCTGAATGCGAACAAGGCAGGGGCACGCACTTGCGAATATATGGGTGCGATGGAAGCCTTCCGGCACTTAAGTGCTCAAATTTTTGATTAATAACCTAAACGCATGTACGATTACAAACTTCACAGCCTTGTGGCAGAGCTTGCCCTGAAACATTCGTTGAATAAAACCGGCAAAGAGAATCTTTTTTATACGCGCCTTATTGCAAACACTGCATCGATAAATGCTTTGTTCAACGAACTGTATGGCGAACAGGAACACAAAAAAAAGATTTTCAAACAATTGCTTGAAACCATAATGACTGCCCATGCGGATCGGGGTGACCAGCTCCATGAAAAGGACAACAGCAAAAACAAAAAAGGCAATTGGTTCCTGAGTAATAAACTTGCAGGCATGAGTTTATATGTTGACCGGTTTTGCGGAAGCATTTCAAACCTTGAAAACAATCTTGGTTATTTTGAAGAATTGGGAGTGAATGTGTTGCATCTTATGCCACTCTTTGAAAGCCCAGAAGGCGAAAGCGATGGCGGTTATGCAGTCTCAGACTTCAGAAAAGTTGATGAGCGATTTGGCACCTTGAAAGATTTGAAACACCTGCAAAAGAAAATGGCCAAAGAAGATCTGCATTTAATGAGCGATATGGTGTTTAACCACACTTCACACAAGCATGAGTGGGCGATGAAGGCCAAAGCTGGAGATAAAAAATACCAGGACTTTTTCTATATGTATGATGACAGAACGATGCCAGATTTGTTTGAAACAACAATGAAAGAAATTTTTCCTACAGCAGCGCCCGGAAATTTTACATGGGTTCCCGGGATTAATAAATGGGTAATGACCGTGTTTCATAATTACCAGTGGGATTTAAATTATAGTAATCCGCAGGTATTTATTGCTATGCTTGACATTGTATTTTTTTATGCAAATATTGGTGTTGATATTTTGAGAATAGATGCACCAGCTTTCATATGGAAAGAACCTGGGACTACATGTACTAATCTGCCCAAAGCTCATTCGCTTCTTCAATTGCTAAAATTGTGTGTGCAGGTTGCAACGCCAGGCATGGCGATTTTGGGAGAAGCAATACAGGCGCCCCGACATATCATGAAATACTTTGGTGAAGGATTGTTTACGGCGAGGGAATGTGATTTTTGCTACAATGCAACACAGATGGCTTTACAATGGGACGCTTTGGCAACCGGTGACACAAAAGTGATGCTCGCTGCACAGCATGTGTTGCTCCAAAAGCCTTACGGCACTTCATGGATTACTTACACGCGATGCCACGATGATATCGGATTGGGTTACGAAGATGCTATGATCGCCAAAGCAGGCTACGATCCCATTCAACACCGGCAATATCTAAAAAATTATTATTCCGGAAACTTTATTGGATCACCTTCCATGGGGGCATTGTTCTCATTCAATCCTAAAACGGGAGACGCACGCATCAGTGGAACGTTGGCTTCTCTCTGCGGTTTGCAAAAAGCGATAGAAGAAAAAAATGAAATTGAAATTGAACTTTCAGTTCGAAAAATATTAATGATGCAAGCCCTTAGTTTTTTTATCGGTGGATTGCCCATGCTTTTTTATGGAGACGAAGTAGGTTATACTAATGACCAGGAATATCTGAATGAAGAAAGCAAATATTACGATAATCGATGGATGCATCGTCCAAAAATAGATTGGGATAAAAATGATTTGAGAAATGAATCGGGAACAATTGAAAACAAAATCTTCAGTGGAACAAAAAAACTATTGAGCATCCGAAAAAAATTATCAGCAATCGAAGACAACAGCAACCTTTTGTGGATGAAGCCGCATAATATTCATATTGCAGGATTTATAAGACAAAATAAAAACCAACAAATATTTTGCGTTTTTAATTTCAATAATACCCGAGCATTTCTTACATGGTTTGCATTTAAAGAGAATGGTACTACTCCGACTTCCTTTAAAGATCACTGGACGAAAGAAAATTTTATGGTCGGCAACGACGACCAATGCCTGGTTATTGAGCCTTATGGTTTTCACATTTTGGAGGTTTCTAAATTTTTTGACACATGATCGTATTACATGTGGCGAAACGATATTAAACTTTCGAGTTGATATTAGTACAAATTAAATATCCCGGATTGAGTAATATTAGCAACATAATATTTTTTTATTTTCAACTTAACAAAGTGTAGATCTCAACTGGTATAGTTTGTGGGGCAAATGAATATTAATTCTTAATTCGAGACCTACAAGCAATGGACACATCAAAGATTATAACATCCTGCCTTTATGTGGTGATAGCGATCTTAGCTATTGTAGTGTTAGCTTTGATTATTCTTCTCTAAAAAATCAGTGTTATTTCTATTGAGAAAGATTTGCGATTTCATTTGCGGCTAACCATCCACTAGTCCACGCATGCTGAAAATTAAATCCTCCTGTAATGCCATCCACATTGAGAATTTCCCCTGCAAAAAATAAATGACGTACCAGCTTGCTTTGCATAGTCACTGAATTCACTTCAATAAGCTTTATGCCGCCTGCGGTTACAAATTCTTCTTTAAAAGTTGTTTTGCCTTTTACCGAAAACTGTTGCGAACAGAGCTGGATAGCTAATAAGTTCTGAAGTTTTGCAAGAAGGTCAGCCCATCTAATATCTTCCTTAATACCACAGGACTCCAATTGATATTTCCAAAATCTTTGTGGCAGGTTAAAAGGATTACTGTTTATTATTTTCCTGGAGGCGATTTGTGTGCGTAGCTCTTTCAATTTATCTAACACGAGATTTTCATTAAGATGCGGTAACCAATTCACGGAAATAGAAAAGTCGTAGTTCAATTCCGAAAGCCGCCTTGCTGCGAATGCAGATAATTTTAAAATAGCAGGTCCGCTAAAGCCCCAATGCGTAATGAGCAACGGGCCTTCCTGTTTAAATTTAGTTCCATTGATCTTCACCACTACATTTTGCAAAGTGATGCCCATAAGATCCACGATATTATTTTGCGGTACATTAAAAGTAAAAAGTGACGGCACGGGAAATTCATAACTGTGCCCCAACTTTGCCAACCAGTTAAATTGTTGTTCTTTACTATATCCGCCGCAGGCAATGCAAAGAAAATCTGCCTGTAATTCCTGGCCGGATCTGCAAGTCAACTTGAAATGAGCTGCGCTATTTTGATTATTATTACTGTTGGAATCCAATGATAAATTTTCGACTTCTACAACTTCACGATTCATTAAAATTTCTACACTATACTTGTTGGCTTCACGAAGCAGGCATTCAATAATTGTTTCAGAATTGTTACTCTCCGGAAACATCCTGCCATCATCCTCAGTCTTTAGTTTTACATTTCGCTCGAGGAACCATTGAATAGTATCTGTTGTAAAGAAATGATGAAACGATTGTTTCAGAAACTTTTCTCCGCGCGGATATTTCTTGATCATTTCAGTTATGCTGAAACAAGCATGAGTAACATTGCAACGGCCGCCGCCGCTCACTCTTACCTTGCTTAGAAGTTTTGATGTCTTTTCAAGAATGATAACCCGCAGTCCCTTATTTTTCGAAGCAGCATTGATGGCACAAAAAAAACCTGCAGCACCACCACCAATAACTACTAAAGTTCTTTGCATCGCGTGCAAGGTATTTCAAAATGAATGTTTACTATCACAAGAGAGTCGCGGGAAAAGAATTGAGGAAGATGAAAAGAATGTAGCCGGCTTAATAATCAGAGCTTAAATTAGAATTGCCTTTCTCTGCTATTTCAATATTTTCAAAAGAGGAAAGAACGTCTGCAACATTTTTTCTAACGCAAACTGTATGTTCGTAATGCGCTGAAGGTTTACCATCCTTGGTACGAATAGTCCAACCATCTTTATCATTATATACATCTTTACGACCCATATTTATCATCGGCTCTATGGCTATCACAAGGCCGTCATTTAATTTTGCTCCACTTCCACGTTTTCCATAATTAGGCACTTGCGGATCTTCATGAAGATCTTTTCCGAGTCCGTGGCCAACGAGTTCGCGAACAACTCCATAGCCATTTTTTCGCTCAGTATATTCCTGGACCGCAAAAGCAATATCGCCCACACGGTTTCCAACTATTGCTTTTTCGATGCCTTTGTAGAGAGAGTCTTTTGTAACACGCATTAATTTCTTTACGGCATCGCTCACGTTCCCTAACGCAAAAGTATAGGCGCTGTCTCCATGAAAACCGTTTTTATAAACACCTACATCAATTGAAACAACGTCGCCGTCTTTCAATTCATCTTTCGTAGGAAATCCATGAACCACTGCATCATTCACTGACATGCAGCACGCATAAGGAAATCCATGATAATTTTTAAATGATGGAATGGAATCATTATCTCTTATAAATTTTTCGGCCAGGTCATTTAGATACATAGTCGAGACACCCGGCTTTATCTTTTTAGCCACTTCGGCAATAGTATTATTTACAAGTAAACAATTCTTTCTTATTTGTTCAACTTGCTCCTGTGTTTTATAAATGATCATCCAAAAGCTATTTTAAAAAAAACCCTGACATTAAGGCCAGGGTTGAGATAAATTATTTCAATAAGAATTATAAATTTCCGGTAACGCCTGGCGCAACAGTCTGGCGGCCTTGTATGCGGCCTGTTGACATCAGACCATCATATTGGCGCATGAGCAATTGCGTTTCTATTTGCTGCAATGTATCGAGTACTACTGCAACCATAATAAGTAATGAAGTACCTCCGTAAAAAGTTGCAAATCCTTGTGTAACACCTAACAATTGAGCAATACCGGGTAAAATGCCAACGAACGCAAGCAGTACTGCACCAGGTAACGTAATACGGTCCATGATTGTACCGATATAATCCGTTGTAGGCTGGCCCGGCTTTACGCCCGGTATAAATCCATTGCTTCGTTTTAAATCGTCGGCCATTTGCTTCGGATTAAAAATCAGCGCTGTGTATAAGAAGGTAAATCCAATAACCATTACGGAATAAATCACCATATAAATGAAGTTCGTATGATCTGTGAAATATATAGCCCAGTTCTTTCCCGATGTTTGAAAGCCGGCAAAGATAGTAGGCAAGAACATAATTGCTTGCGCAAATATGATTGGCATTACACCTGCAGCATTTACCTTAAGCGGTAAAAATTGTCTCGCACCGCCAAACTGCCTGTTTCCAACGATCTGTTTCGCATAATTTACAGGCACTTTTCTTACACCCTGTACTAATAAAATAAGGCCAAGTATCACCGCAATGAATGCTGCGATTTCAATAAGGAAAATCAATAATCCACCGCCGCCACGTGTTTGCTTTGCAGAAAATTCCTGCATGAATGATTGTGGAAGCCTTGCCAAAATCCCTACCATAATAATGATAGATGTTCCGTTACCAAGACCTTTATCTGTAATTTTTTCACCGAGCCACATTACAAACAGTGTACCTACGGTAAGAATAATAACAGTAGAAACCCAGAAGAAACCAGAATACGCTTCCAAAAGTGCTTCACGATTAGAAGTAGTCAGGAAGCCAATGTAAGCAGCAGCCTGGAAAGCAGTAACTATCACAGTAAGATAGCGAGTCCATTGATTGATCTTCTTCCTTCCGCTATCCCCTTCTTTTTGAATTTTTGCAATCTGTGGTACAAGAATGGTCATTAATTGCATAAAGATCGACGCCGAAATATATGGCATTATCCCCAATGCAAAAATGGACGCTTTAGAAAAAGCGCCTCCAACAAATGCATCTAAGAGGCCGAGCATGCCGCCCTTTGAACTGTTCTGTAAATTGGTAAGTTTATTAGGATCAAGCCCAGGGAGAACAATGTGTGAGCCGAATCTATAAACCAGGATTAGCAACAAGGTCACGAGAATTTTATTTCTCAATTCCTCAATGGTCCAGATATTTTTTAATGTGGTAATGAATTTCTTCACAGAATTATCAAGATTTAATTATTTCCGATTTCCAAATCAGAAAGCAAATATCCATTAATTATTTAACTATTTCGATGGTTCCACCTGCAGATTCAATAGCGCCTTTTGCCTTTTCACTAACGGCATTTACCTTGAAAGGAATTTTCGCTTTTAAAACGCCATTGCCTAAAATTTTCACCTTGTCGTACTGACCGATTAGATTGTTAATGTAAAGATTCTCAGGAGTAAATTCTTTGATTGAGTGCTTCTCTAATAATTGGTCAATTTGGCCAAGATTAAAAACTTTATACTCAATCCTGTTATTATTTTTGAATCCTCTTTTAGGAAGCCTTCTCTGGATAGGCATCTGGCCACCTTCGTGAGCCATTTTGATTTTATAACCGGCACGGCTTTGTCCGCCTTTGTTACCTTTAGTAGAGGTGCCGCCCTTTCCTGAAGCCTCACCGCGGCCTATTCTTTTTTCTTTATGAGTTGCGCCTTTTGCAGGTCTTAGATCATGTATTTGCATTGTACTTTTTTTAAACTTAACGCCCCTGTACCGGAGCTCGCTTTAATAAAAAAATGTAAAGCTGCTTACTAAGCCAGTTCTTCAACATTTATTAGGTGACTAACTTTTTTGATCATGCCTAAAATCTGCGGAGTCGCCTCCACTTCTTTTGTTGCATGCATCTTCTTCAAGCCGAGAGCCTGTAAGGTCAGTTTCTGACGCTCTGATCTGTCTATACCGCTTTTCACCTGTGTGATTTTAATCTTTTTCATTGCTGTATTAGTATTAAGATTCAAGTATAAGGTATCAAGAAAAATCATTTTCACTTCCTCTGCTACTCGATTCTTGCTTCTTGCTACTTACTTTCTTTATCCGTTAAAAACTTTCTTTAGAGAAATATTCCTTGTTTTAGCAACAGCTATCGGCTCTCTCAAAGTTGCTAATGCCTTGACTGTAGCTTTCACCACGTTATGCGGATTTGAAGATCCGAGTGATTTTGCCAGAACATCGGTTATGCCTGCACTTTCCAAAACAGCACGCATACTTCCTCCTGCAATTACACCTGTTCCCGGTGCACCTGGCTTAATCAAGACCTTGGCAGCACCTTCTTTACTCCACTGCTCATGGGGAATAGTGCCATGCATTATAGGAACTTTTATAAGGTTCTTTTTTGCATCATCAATACCTTTTAAAATAGCTTCCTGTACCTCCTTTGCTTTTCCAAGACCTTGTCCTACCACTCCATTTTCATTGCCCACTACCACTAAAGCAGAAAAGCTAAATGCCCTGCCGCCCTTGGTAGTTTTCACTACACGATTTATAGAAACTACTTTTTCTTTGAGTTCAAGATCTGCACCCCTTACTCTTTGTGTGTTTGCCTTTAACATTATAGCTTATTATAATTTTATACTTGTTTAAAAAGCACTCTTAAAATTCGAGGCCCCCTTCTCTTGCACCTTCGGCTATAGCCTTTACGCGCCCATGATAAATATATCCACTGCGGTCGAATACTACGTTCTTAATGCCGAGTTCAATTGATTTTTGGGCAATTGCAGTTCCAACCAATTTGCTCTTCTCAACTTTATTTACTTTTTGAGCTGCAACATCTTTTTGGCGTGATGAAGCGGAAGCAATTGTACTTCCATTTTCGTCGTCTATCAGTTGCACATAAATGTCGCTATTGCTCCTAAACACGCTAAGCCTTGGCTTACTTGCAGTACCGCTTATCTTTTTGCGAATACGGTATCTTATTTTTTGCCTCGCGATAACTTTTGAATTCATGTTGTTTATGTTTTTATCCACCTAAAACCCCTGAAGGAGTTTTTGAAGTCTTTAATTCTTTTCTACATTATAACTCCCGTGCTTTCTCCCCTTTAGGAACGGAGTCTTACTTACCGGCTGATTTACCAGCTTTTCTACGCAATACCTCACCAACAAACTTCACACCTTTTCCTTTATATGGTTCAGGCTTGCGGAGGCTACGAATCTTTGCAGCTACTGCGCCGAGCAATTGCTTGTCGATACTTTCAAGGGTTATAATTGGGTTCTTTCCTTTTTCCTGCGCTGTTGACACTTTTAACTCCTTAGGTATTTCCACAATGATATTGTGAGAGTATCCCAAAGAAAGATCAAGAAGGTTTCCCTGGCTGGCTGCTTTATAACCTACACCCACAAGTTCAAGTTGTTTTTTGTAACCTTCAGTTACACCCTGCACCATATTATTTACTAGTGAACGATAAAGACCATGCATTGCCCTGTGTCTTATCTGGTCGGTGGGACGCTTAAACTCGATTTTATTATCGTTTATTTCAACTTTTATATCACGATCGATCGCCTGTTTCAATTCGCCTTTCGGACCTTTTACGGTAATCACATTATCATTCCCCAGGCTCACGTTTACACCATTTGTGATTGTGACGGGGCTTTTTCCAATTCTTGACATAGCCGGTTTTTATTTTAAAAGTAATATTTGGTTGTGTTCAGCCACGACTAAGGCTTAATTATCTTACCAAAATAAATTAATAAATGTTGCACAATACTTCGCCTCCAACCTTCTGGACTTTCGCTTCTTTATCAGTCATTACTCCTTTTGAAGTTGACACGATAGCGATTCCTAATCCATTCTTCACTCTTTTAAATTCATCGGGTTTTGAGTAAGAACGCAATCCCGGGCGGCTCACTCTCTCCAGGCTTTGAATAGCAGGAAGCTTCGATTGAGGATCATATTTTAAAGCTATTTTGATCAATCCTTGTTTAGAATCGTCTTCAAACTTATATTTTAAAATATATCCCTTATCGTATAAAATTTCAGTGATACGCTTTTTCAAATTACTTGCAGGAATTTCCACAACGCGATGATTGGCCATTTGGGCATTCCGTATTCTTGTTAAGTAATCTGCTATAGGATCAGTAACCATTATATTTACCCTCCATCTCCCTAAAGGGAGCGTTTATTTTTAAATTAGTGTATATCTATTTCTATTGCCATTTTCTTTTCCCCTTCAGGGATTAGGGGCTACCAGCTCGCCTTTTTTACTCCAGGAATTTTTCCTTGTAAAGCCATATCCCGAAAAATATTTCTTGATAAGCCGAAATGCCTTAGGTAACCTCTCGGGCGACCAGTAAGCTGGCAACGATTTTTTAAGCGAACAGGTGATGCATTTTTTGGAAGCAAATCAAGCGCCTGGTAATCTCCAGCCTCTTTCAATGCTTTTCTTTTTTCAGCATATTTCGCTACCATCTTTTCGCGTTTTCTCTGCCTTGCTTTAACTGACTCTTTAGCCATATTTTTTACCCTCCAGCTCCCTAAAGGGAGTGTATTTAATTTAAAAAATTTATTTCTTTACATTTTTAAAAGGCATACCTAGTTCTTTCAACAATTCAAAAGCTTCTTCATTGGTAGATGCCGTTGTCACAAAAGTGATATCAAGCCCTGTAATTTTATTTACTTTATCAATATCTATTTCAGGGAAAATGATTTGCTCAACTACACCTAAAGTGTAGTTCCCCCGGCCATCAAAAGACTTATCGCTGATACCTTTAAAATCCCTTACACGTGGCAGTGATACCGACACAAGCCTATCCAAAAATTCGTACATATTTACTCCGCGCAGCGTCACCTTAGCTCCAATAGGCATATTCTTACGAAGCTTAAAATTCGAAATGTCTTTCTTAGACATAGTTGAAACTGCCTTCTGCCCGGTGATTGTGGTCAATTCCTCGATAGACACATCCACAAGTTTCTTATCAGCTACAGCGCCATTTACGCCGCGGTTAATGCAAACCTTTTCAAGACGTGGAGCTTGCATTATAGTTTTATAAGCAAACTTTTTCATCAATGCAGGTACAACTTCTTTTTTGTACTTTTCTGCCAGTCTCGGTGTATATTTTGCAGTACTCATTATTTAATTACCTCCCCTGATTTTTTAGCAGTTCTTACTAGTTTTCCATCCTCTCTCTTCCTGCTGATTTTTGAATGTGATGAAGATTTAGCATCCCAAAGCATAACATTAGAAATCGCAATTGGTGCTTCTATTTTCATAATACCACCTTTCGTATTTTGTGCAGATGGCTTTGTATGCTTAGTTACAATATTCACTCCTTCTACTAATACACGATTCTTTTCCGTTACTACCTCAAGTACTTTACGTGGCTTCTTTAGATCTTTATCATCGCCGGAAATCACTACCACCGAATCACCCTTCTTAATATTAAACTTTGGTTTGAATCTCGTCTTCATTGTTGACAATTATGTCTTGTTATTAATACCCCTTTTTTTGGGGGTGCAAAGATACATTTATAATACTTCAGGGGCAAGGGAAATTATCTTCATATACCCCTTATCTCTCAGCTCGCGAGCCACTGGCCCAAATATCCTTGTACCTCTTGGCTCATCAGATGCATTCAGTAATACAACTGCGTTATCATCGAACCGGATGTATGAACCATCTTTACGGCGCAGTTTATTCTTGGTACGCACGATAACTGCTGTACTTACCGTTCCTTTTTTAATACCACCAGCAGGTAATGCATCTTTCACAGTAACTACAATCTTGTCACCCACGTGAGCGTAATCCTGGCCAGAATTGCCGAGAACGCGTATGCATAGCACTTCTTTAGCCCCGCTGTTGTCAGCTACATTTAACCTGCTTTCTTGCTGTATCATCTTATTTTAGCTTTAAGCTCCTAGCTATAAGCCGTGAGCACTTACTTTTAATTAATATTCATATTACCGTTAAAGCAAAGCTTCGCGGTGATTATTTTACTTTTTCAACAACCTCTACTAATCTCCAGCGCTTTAATTTACTCATTGGTCTTGTTTCCATAATCTTTACAACATCACCAATACTGCATTCATTCTTCTCATCGTGCGCATGAAAGCCAGAAGTCTTTTTCACAAATTTTCCATAGATCGGATGTTTTACTTTCCTTTCTATTTTTACAGTAATGGTTTTATCCATCTTATTACTTGAAACTACACCGGTTCTAATTTTTCTTAAATTTCTGTCGGACATTATTCTGTTTTTAGGATTTTGAACCTAATTGTTTTTTTCTTAATGCTGTTTTCAACCTCGCAAGATCATTCTTCACTCCACGTATGCTCATCGGGTTCTCAATTGGAGAAACCGAATGGGCGAACTTTAATTTTTTTATTCTCAGTTCATCTTCTTCAATCCTTGACTTGAGGTCTGCTTCATTCATCTCTTTCAGGCTGTTTACGAAATCGTTTCTGTTAGACATTATATTTATTTTAATTAGCTAATCAGCCAATTAGCCAATCAGCTAATTAGCCTCGTAATCTCTTCTTACCACAAATTTCGTTGCTATCGGCAGTTTTTGCGCAGCAAGTTCAAATGCTTCTTTCGCAACCTGCATTGAAACACCATCAGCTTCGAATAAAATTCTTCCTGGCTGTACTACTGCTGCCCAATACTCGGGGTTACCTTTACCTTTACCCATCCTCACCTCTGCAGGCTTTTTAGTAATTGGCTTATCAGGAAAAATTCTTATCCAAACATTTCCTTCACGTTTCATATGACGTGTCATTGCCTGCCTGGCAGATTCAATTTGCCTGTTAGTTAACCAAACTTCTTCAAGGGCTTTTAATCCAAATGTTCCAAAGGAAATAGTAGCGCCTCGTTTTGTATTACCCTTCATCCGGCCTTTCTGCATTTTCCTATGCTTCGATCTTTTTGGCTGTAACATTTTTACTTCGTTTGAAAATTATCGTTTCGCAATAACACTTGATATTGCATTAAATTAAAATTATCTCCTTCCTCCTCTCTGGGCACCACCGCCCCCTCTTCTATCTCCGCCACCGCCACCGCGCCTGTCTCCCCTGTCACCACCACCACCGCGCCTGTCTCCAAATCCACCTCTCCTGTCACCTTGCTGCATATCGTTATCACTCTTTCCGCCACCAGCAACAATGTTTGGATTTAAATCTCTTTTAGCGAGTACTTCTCCTTTACATATCCATACTTTTACGCCAATCTTTCCGTAGACTG